>CAZUWS010000059.1:0-4275 GCA_964624295.1 uncultured Candidatus Pelagibacter sp.
TTACGAATCAATGATTCAAATGTACACATTTTGTTCTTTTAATCAATCTTAAAATAGTGTAAAGATTTATTTAATATTATCTAAGTAAAGATCGCCGATAGACGCGAGCAAATTAAACTGCGCTATTGCAAAATCTCTTTGTGATTTTGCATAACTTGTTCTGGCGTCTAATAATAAAGTTCTGGATTGTATTACTTCAAGAGTTGTTCTTTTGTTACCAGTATCATATTCAAGGGTAATTCCCTCATTTGCTATTTCTGCCGCTCTTAATTGGGCTGTGGTAGCATCTAAAACGCCTTTTGATGAATTATACGTAGTCCAAGCGTTTGCTGTGTCTATGTTTACCTGGTCAGATATATCGTTAAAAAGAAGCTGTTTTTCTTCTACTGTAAATTTTGCTTTTTTTACAGAAGACAGATTTTTTCCACCTTTAAAAATTGGCCATTTAACAGTCGCTTTTACCTCTTCCCTTTCTCTTTCATCTACAGTGGTGCTTAGGTCATAATTTTTCTTTTTTTCATAAGATATTGATGCAGATGGAGCTAACTCTCCCCTCGCTGCAAAAAGCTCTTTTTTTGCTATTTCTAAATCTATTTTTGCTAAATTTAAGCGTGGATTAATTTGTTCTGAAATAGCTATAGCAGTCTCTAAACTTGTTGGTATTCTTAGTTTTGGAATAAAAGCAAGGTTTATTTCCTCGGGAACTTTTGAACCAATTATCTTTTGAAAATTCTTTTGTCCTGAAATTAGTTCGTTTTTAGCTGTAATTAACTTAGCCTGTGCTCCTGCTAAAGAAGATTCTGATTGAGCAAAATCTGTAAGACTAATTTCACCTCTTTCTAATCTAGATCTATCACTTTCAGCTTGCCTTTCAAAAAGCTCAACATTTGACTGATTAAATTCCAAATTTTTAAAGTTATAACCAAGATTATAATAAGCTCTTGCAGCACTTAGTATAACTTCTTGTTCAAGCTTATTTAACTCAAATTTAGCATATTCTAATTTAAGTTGTGATTTTTTCAAATTATTATAATTGCTAAATCCATCAAAAATTTTTTGTTCTATTAAAACAGATCCACTTTCAGGAGTTGAGTTTATATCTGCTAGCGACTCTCCAGATTGATTTGTTCTAGCTGTATCTTCTTGACTGGCTATGTCACCAGATAAAGTTATGGATGGCAAAAATTCTCCTCTCGAAACATTCACATCTTGTTTCGCGGCATTTAAACTTGCTCTTTCTGCATTAAGTTTTGAATTATTTTTAAAAGCATTTGATAAAGTTTTAACCAAATCTTCTGCGTAGAGATGATTTGAAAACAAAGATAATGTTAATAAAATAAAAAATTTCTTTATCATTTTAATAAAATTTCATTCTTTTAGATCTATGACTTTTATCTAAGAAAACTGTAAGATCTGATATTCTTGAAAAATTCTTCATCATATTTTTGGTTATTCTTTCATAATACATAATAAAATCTCTTATTTGAGATTTGGACATAGTCTTTTTACTTTTTGATGTCAATTTCATTTTTTGTTCCTGAAGTAAACGCCACTTAAATATATCTTTAAAATTAGGCGCTTTCAAATATACCAGTCTATCAATCTTATTAAAAAGTTTTTTATACTGGTTTTTTAATGAATTATTTACTGTTCTTCTCCAAATCAGGTCTGCGTCATGTTTTTTTTCGATTGAATTAAGAGGTTTTTTAAGCTCACCATTTTTTTGATGTCTTGCTCCAACACACCAGCCTTCAAAAATAACTAGATGTGGAGGTTTTTTTATTTTTTGCCATTTATTTTTTCTAAACCTGTCATCTATTGATTTATCAAACTTTGGAATTAATACGGTTCTAAATTTTTGTTTTTTCAATTTTTTAATTGTTTTGTTTATTAAGTTGATATCATGTGTCCCTGGCACACCCCTTGTTAAAAATAAAGGATGGATTTTTTTTGACATTTTTTTTCTCTCTGACTTTATTTTGTAAAAATCATCTATAGAAAAAACACAAAGATTTAATCCATATTTTCTTTTTAAAATAAATTTTAGAATTGCCGTAATAGTACTTTTTCCAGCTCCCTGCCCTCCTGACAAACCTATAATTTTGATTTTTTTATCTTTTTTATAAATTGAATAAAGCCACTCTGAGAGTGGTAAATAAAAATTATTTAACTTTCCAATTTTATCAATAATAGGCTTACCTACTACTTCCCGTTTTTTTAAGAATTTTAAATAATCACTTTTTATCATGGGGATGGTTTTCACCATCGTTAACAGGAATATTTTTTAGATCAAATGGTTTTACGCCTTCAACGCATGCTATGTTTATTCCGTAAATTTTTGGATCAATTCTTGGTCTATTGTGTGTATGAATACCACAAACAGAACAAAAATAATGTTTTGCCGTTTTTGTATAGTATTGGTAAAGTTTTAAAAGATTTTCTCCTTTTATAATTTTAAAATCATCTGGGCCAATTACACCAATTATGTATCCTTTTCTTTTGCACAAAGAACAATTACACCTCATAACCTTTTTAAAACCACTTTCTGGAACTTTTACTTCAGCTTCTACCCCGCCACAGTGACATGTTAATTTTTTCATCGCTTGAACTTCCTTTCAGCTAGCTTATTAAAAGATATCCACATAAAATGCATGTATTTTTTCAATGTTCACCTTTTGATTCACTTTTGATTCCAATACAGACTCAAAATACAACCTTTTAGTGTGTATAGTTTTTCGTATCACCCATATTTTCTCCTGAGTCTAAAAGGTCTTTTTTATTTTCCCTAAATGAAACCAAGTAAATCATTAAATTAAAAAAAATAAGTAAAGCTATGCTTATTACAAAAAGTAAAAAACCAATGTGGTCTCTAAAGTAATAAATAATTAAGGCTAAAATAGCTGATCTTATAAAAACAAAAAGTTTAAAAACAGCAATAATTGATAAGGAATGAATGCCAAGATTAAATAAAGACATTTTTGAAGGACCAAAGTATCTTGGCCCTCTTATAGAATTAATTGTGTTTAATTTTGGGATATGTTTTTTTACTGAACCAGAAAAGCTGCTCCATAAACTCTTTTTTGTTGACAAAACTTTTGTATCATTTTTTGTTAAGCAACTATAATTTCCAAAGTTAATATTTTTTCCTGTAAAAATTAAAGTCATGATTTTATGTGCTTGATATAACGTTTGAAAAAACAATCCTTCTGATCGCTTGATTCTTTTAGCAACAACAGATGTGTTTTCATCTGACAATGCTTTTTTCACTAACATTTTTATTTCTACTGGTCTATCTTCACCATCTCCATCCATGACTATTAAATGTTCAAAATCAGAATCTTCTTTAGAAAAATGTCTGATAGCAAACGCATTACATCTAGCGTGTCCTCTATTTTGTTTCATATTTATAATTTTCAAGGTTTTAATATTTTCTGGAACCTTAATTTCTGGAGGTTTAATCGTAGAAGCATCATTTACTATTACACAATGAAACTCTGCTTTTTCTAAGCCTTGAACTTCTTTATTAATTTCATTGAGAAGTTTAATTAAAGACTCCCAGTCATTGTAAACTGGTATTAAAATTTTAAATTTTTTCATTTACTTCCAATCATACATATACCTACAGGTTTAATTGCTCCAAAAACTCCAGGACATATTTCTTTTAAAATTTTAGGGTTTCCAATGTAAATTACACCCTCTCCCTTGCCAAGATTTTCTAAATTTTTATCAAGTTTATTAAACCACTTTGGTCTTGAATTTAAATGATAAGACAAATTACCACCAAACCATTCATCGCCAACCACTATCCCTATTTCATTTGAAAAATTCTTGTCCCATCTATTCTCAACTAATCTTGCTATTTCTTTTCCAGGATAATCTGTTCTTTTGTCTGTCTTTGATATGGACACATATGAATAAATAATTGGAGTGAGAAGAAATAGAATTAAAAATACTGTAACAAATTTATTGGTTTTTTTTAAATCAATTCTTTTTTCAAACAAATAAACAAAAAGCACGCCTAAGAATAAGTAAAAAGGAGTCATCCACATTGTTCTGATTTTAACACCCATTATCATTGAAGTTAAAAACATCAAAATAATTGGGATAATATTAATGGTTAATAAGAATAAGAGTTTTTTGTCTTTAAAATTGAATTTAGTTTTAAGTTTTGAAACCAAAAATAAAAACATTACAAAGAAAGGAATCAGTATTCCTAATTGTTTTCCTAAAAATATAAGAGGATGTAAAAAATCGTCTAAAATATTTTGATCTCCT
>CAZUWS010000060.1:0-4263 GCA_964624295.1 uncultured Candidatus Pelagibacter sp.
TTATTAAAAGTTTTTTTTCTTCATTATTTTTTGTATCTAATATTCTTAAAGGATTTTTTTTTAATCTTTCTAAACTTTCAGAAGTTAATTTTTTTTTATGATCTTGAAAAAATTTTTGTAGTTCTGATACATATTTTTTTCTACTTTCTTCATCTCCTAAACTATTTATATGTATTTTAAAAGATTTATCAGAAATACCAGCTTCGTTTACAAAATGTTTAGCCAAATTAATTAGTTCAATATCAGCATAAATATCTTTTTCTCCGATGATCTCTGCTCCACACTGATAGAATTGTCTAAATCTTCCTTTTTGTGGTCTATCGTACCTAAACATTGGTCCTACATAAGAAAGTTTTTGTGGTAATGAGTTATGTAATTTATTATTAATGAAAAACCTTACAATGGGTGCTGTGCCTTCTGGTCTTAAAGTTATTTCATTATTGCTTCTATCTTTAAAAGTATAAGTTTCCCTTTTAATAATATCAGAAGTTGCTCCTAAAGTTTTTTTAAAAACTTCGCTATCTTCCATTATAGGTGTATCTACCATATTAAATCCATATAATGTTGCTATCTTACCCCAAATAAATTTTATTGATTCTAACTCTAAAAGATCTTCTTCTAAAATATCTTTAGTTCCTCTAACAGTTTGCAATTTTTTCATTTTTTTTTATATTTCTTTTCTATGTAGTCATGAATAATCTTTTTAAAATCCTCAGTTACATTTTTTCCTCTCAAAGTATGTGTTTTTTTTCCATCTATAAAAACTGGCATTGTCGGAGTCTCTCCTGTTCCTGGTAAGCTAATCCCTAAATCTGCGTTTTTACTTTCTCCAGGTCCATTTACAATACAGCCCATAACAGCAAGTTTTAAAGATTCAACTCCGTTATACTTTTTTTTCCAAAGTGGCATTTGATCTCTTATATAAGTTTGAATTTTTTCTGCTAACTCTTGAAAAACCTTACTCGTTGTTCTTCCGCATCCAGGACATGCTGTTACTTTTGGAATAAAAGATCTAATTCCTAAATTTTGAAGTATTTCCTGGGCAACATAAACTTCTTCTCTTCTATCTCCATCAGGTTTTGGAGTAAGAGAAATTCTAATTGTATCCCCTATTCCTTTAGAAAGTATTAATGACAATGCTGCCGTAGAAGAAACAATTCCTTTTATTCCCATTCCAGCTTCTGTTAATCCAAGATGTAATGAATATTTACATTCTTTTGCTAATTGATCATAAACTTCTACTAAAGTTTGCAATTCACTAACTTTACATGAAATAATTATTTGTTCTTTTTTTAATCCTATTTCTTCTGCTCTTTTTGCACTTGAAAGAGCGGATATTATTAAAGCTTTTTTTGTAACATTTTCTGCATCTAATGGTTTTTTAATCTTAGAATTTTCATCCATTAGATTTGATAAAAGTTCTTGATCTAAACTTCCCCAATTCACCCCTATTCTTACAGGTTTATTATTTTTAGCAGCAACTTCAATCATAGATGAAAATTGGGTATCTTTTTTATCTTTAAATCCTACATTACCTGGATTAATTCTATATTTATCTAACAACTTTGCACAATCAGGAAATTTATTTAGTAAACTATGCCCTATATAGTGAAAGTCTCCAACAAGCGGTACATTACAATCAGCTTTTAAAAGTTTTTCTTTTATATAAGGAATCATTTTAGCAGAATCTTCTCTATCTACCGTTACCCTAACTATCTCAGATCCAGCATTTGCAAGATCAATTATTTGTTTAGTTGTTGTAGTTGCATCAGCAGTATCGGTATTAGTCATTGACTGAACAACTATGGGGTTTGCTCCACCAATACTTACATTGCCAATTTTTACGGGAATACTATTACGTCTTTTATAATCTCCCAAATTTAAATTTAGAGACATATTTTTTTATAAAAAAAAAATATATTATAACTAATGATTTGTAATTAAACTATTAAGTTGGACAGAATTTAAAATATCTCCAAAAGAGCCTAAATCTGTAAAGTTGTTATTTGTATCTTTTAAGAATAATGAACCTGCGTTGCTTGCTGAAATAATTACTTCGTTTCTACTATTAGGTAATTTAAAAAATTCATCTTTTTTTAACACTGTAGAAATCAATATATTTTCATTTTGATCTTTTATCTCGATCCACACATCGTTTTTTGCAATAATTTGTTGATTATGAATTTCATTATTCTGCGTTTGATAATTTTGAATATTATCACTATCTTCTATTCGAACTTGTTTTATTGATGCGGTTTCTTCATTCTGATTAATGATATTTTCTTCTATCTTAATAAGCTCCTGTTCTGGCTTAGGTTCAATAACTGCCATTTTTATATTATCTTCTTGATCAGTACCTGAATAAAAATTAAATAAAAAAACAGCAATTAATCCTATTGAAGCAAGAACCATTAAAGGCATGGTTGGAATTTTTTCATTTATTAAAAATGGTCTATTTTGTTTTAATTTTTCTCCTTTGTTTTCATTTAATTTACTATCTTCATTAGATTTACTTAACGGATTATCAAGCATTAATAAAAGTTTTTTGTCGCTTATTCTTAATTCTTTACAATAGGATTTAATAAATGATTTTTGATAAAATTCGCCAGCTAGCAAATGAAAATTTCCATTTTCTATATTATTTAAATTTTGAATCGAGATTTTTGTTCTCTCAGATATTTTCTCAATAGTTCTTTTTTTCTTAAGACGAGAATTTTTTAATCTTTGTCCTATTTGGACGTATGTTTCCTTTATCAGCATTTGATCCCTATAACTATTATTTATGACAGTTATTAGTAATTACTATATATTTTTTTAAAAATTATAAAACAAAAATTGTTAATTCTTTGTTGGAAAACTGTGGATAACTTAGTCCAATTTATATGTTTTATGTAAAATATTAATTGCTTTTTTTAAGTTTTTTCTAGAAATTAAAACACTTATTTTAATTTCAGAAGTTGAAATTAAATCAATATTAATCTTCTGTTTTCCTAGAGCTTTAAACATGTCTTCAGCTATTCCAGCATTTGTTCTCATTCCTATACCAACTATAGAAATTTTAGCAACGTTATTATCAGGCAAAACATTCTTTACTTTAATTTCATTTTTAATTTTATTAATACACTTTTTTGCTTTAAACAAATCAGTTTCAGATATTGTAAATGTTAAATCAGAATATTTTCCATCAGATGATATATTTTGAACTATCATGTCCACATTTATATTTTCATCTGCTAAAGAGCCAAAAATTTTTGCTGCAACACCTGGTTTATCAGGTATGCCGAGTAAAGTTATTTTCGAGTCACTATTACTAAATACAATTCCGCTAACATTTCGTTTTTCTAACTTGTTTGAATTACTAATTTTTGTACCTCTCACATTTTTAAAACTAGACTTAACCCACAAAGTCACATTATTATTTTTTGCTAAAGAAACAGATCGAGGCTCTAAAACTTGCGCGCCCACAGAGGCCATTTCTAACATTTCGTCGTAAGTCAATTGATCAATTTTTTTTGCTTTTTTTACCCATCTTGGATCTGCCGTAAAAACACCGTCAACATCAGTATGTATATCGCATCTATCGGCATTTAATTTATACGCTATTGCAACCGCAGTAGTATCGGAACCACCTCTGCCTATAGTAGAAATTCTAAATTCATTTGATATACCCTGGAAACCTGCAATAACAGGGGTCACACCTTTTTTAATTTCATTCTTTAATGTTTTAGAATCAATGTCTAATATTTTTGCTTTTCCATACGAATTATTAGTTAATATTGGTATCTGCCATCCTAGAAAAGAACGAGACTGAATATTAATATTTTTTAAAGCAAGCGCCATCAAACCTGAGGAGGCTTGTTCGCCAGAGGATAGTATTGCGTCTATTTCTTCTCCAGAATTGCCATTTAGGCAAATTTTATTTATTAATAGCTGTAATTTATCTGTTGTTTTTCCTAAAGCGCTTACAACGACTACAACTTTATTTCCTAAGACTATTTCTTTCTTCACAAGCTTAGCAGCGCTTTTTATTCTTTCTACATTTGATAAAGAGCTTCCACCAAACTTTTTTATAATTAATAATTTCTTTTTCATACAATCATACTATTTAACATAGAAAAATATTTTTTTCCTTTTGTTAATAAGAAGTTTATAAAATAATGATTAATAATAATTTTTTAAACAAAAAAAATTGAAAAAAAATAATCTAGATCAATGGTGGAATATAAGTGGTAATTATAAAATATTACATAAAATTAATCCTTT
>CAZUWS010000061.1:0-4232 GCA_964624295.1 uncultured Candidatus Pelagibacter sp.
GCAACATGTTCTAAAAATCCTTGTAAATTTTCGTAGTCATGCATTGCTCTTAAAAGTTCTTTTAAATTTTCTATTCGATTTTCATTTTCAAGATCTTTTTTGTTTTTTAGCATAGCTGAATAGCCAGACTCATCTAAAACAATTTTTAACAAATCATAATGCTTCTTTTTCTTTAGATCAGATCTCCATTTACTTATTAACTCTAAAAAATGTTTTATTACAGATCTTGTTTTTGGTTTAAATTGATTTAGCTGAAGAAGTTTGTGAGCAGAGTCTTCTAGACAGATTTTATTTTTAGAGGAAAAATCATGCAATTGTTTTATTGTGGTCTCACCCAAACCCCTACGAGGCATGTTTATAATTCTTTCAAAGGCTAAATCATCAAACTTTTGATTTATAATTCTTAAATAGCAAATGGCGTCTTTTACTTCTGCTCTCTCATAGAATTTTATGCCCCCAATGATTCTGTAATTGACGCCTATTTTTAAAAATCTCTCCTCAAATTCTCTGGTCTGGTATATGGCTCTAACAAGTATAGCGATATTGTTTAGAGAATTTTTCTTTTTAATGTTTTCTTCAATTATATCACCAATCCCCTGAGCTTCCTCTCTTCCGTTTTTATAGCAGTTCAGTTTAACTGTTTCACCTTTTTCACCGTCAGACCAAAGTTTTTTTCCCAAACGATCCTTATTATGTGAAATTAAAAAAGAAGCAGAATCTAAAATATTTTTGGTCGATCTATAATTTTGTTCTAGTCTAAAAATTTTGCAGTCAGGATAGACCTTATCAAAGCTCAGAAAATTTTTAATTTCTGCACCTCTCCAGCTATAAATTGATTGATCGTCATCACCAACACAACATATATTTTTATTTTTATTAACGATTAGATTTAACCACTTGTTTTGAATAAAATTCGTGTCCTGATATTCGTCTACAAGTATGTATTTAAAATTATTTGAGTAAATATTTTTTATTTCTGTGTTTTTTTCAAACAGTTTTACGCAATACAATATTAGATCACCAAAGTCACAAGCATTTAGATCTTTAATTTTATTTTGATAAATTTTGTATACCTTTAGTATTTGATTTTCGAAAATATCTTTTTTGGCTAAACGCACTTCATCTGGCAAAAGGCCTTTATTTTTCCATCGGTCAATCAAAGCAATTATAAATTGAGGAGATATTTTTTTTGCATCTATATTTTCTCCCTTACAAATATTTTTAATCAATTTTTTTTGATCATCAGTATCTAAAATTGTGAAATTACTTTTCAAACCTACTGCTTCAGCGTGTCTTCTTAGGAATTTTACACTTATGGAATGAAAAGTTCCAAGCCAAGCTAGAGAATTTTCTTTACCTCCTAGAATTTTTATAACCCTATCTCGCATTTCTTTTGCTGCTTTATTTGTGAAGGTGACGCATAAAATCTGATTGGGCCAAGCTTTTTTTTGTTTTAGTATGTAAGCTAATTTTGAGGTTAATACCCTTGTTTTACCAGATCCAGCACCAGCGACAACTAAACTCGGTCCCTCAATATTCAATACAGCAGATTTTTGTTCTTCGTTTAATATTTTTAAAAAATCTTTCATTATGAAGTTCTTTATTTTTAGTTCTATACTGCTTATAAAACAACGTTATGGAAAATTCAGCAATTAAAATTGCTCGTTCATTGTTTAATAAAAAAAATGTTAATAATTTTAAAAGACATTTAAACAAGAAAACAATCTCAATGGGCATTTCAGCCCTATTTTTATTAATAGCGACAATTTACTTTATTAGACCTATTTTTATAAATTACAACTTACAAACAAAAATTATTGAAAAAAAAATTAATGCTCAGTTTACGTTAAACACAGAAATAGAGGGAAAGGTATCATATAAATTTTTTCCTACTCCCAGGTTAGAAATTAAAAAATTAAATTTAAATTTTAACAATTCAAAAAATAAAATATTTTTAGAACAAGCCTATCTTCTGATCCCAATGTTTGGTGAAAAAAATATTAAAAATCTGGATTTTAAAAAATTTTTAATTTTTAATGAAATAATAAAAATTGACAGCAAAGAATTTCAAAATTATCTAAAATATTTTACCATACTCAAGGAAAAGGATGTCGTTTTAAAAAATTGTACATTATTTTTTTTAGACGATCAAAATAACAAAGTTATATTTCAAAACGTTGATCTAAAGGATAAATTTAACAAAGACAAACATTCAATCGATTTTAGCTCTGATTTTTCAAATAAAAAGGTAAGGCTTAAATTTATAAACAAAATTAATGAAGAAAAAAATCTTGATTTAGAAATTCCTCAACTAAATACATCCATAAGTGCAATTTTTGATCCATCAAGTAATTTGAACAAAGTGAAGGGAAAATCCAAGGTTAAATTATTTGACAGCGTCTTCACATTAAATTTTGAAGGAAAAAATAAATTTAAAATCTATGAGTCTTTTTTTAGAAATAAATTTTTTAATTCAAAAATTGGTGGCGAAATTTCATTTATGAATGGACTCTTATTTGATTTAAATTTAGATATTAATCAAATTAATTTAAGAAAATTTCTTCTATATTATTTTCCCGAAGATAAAAATTATGGCTTTTTGAATTCAGGTATTAGTAAAAAAATTAACGGAAAATTTAGGATTTTTATGAAAAATACAAGTTCTTTTATAGGCAGAATAAATGATGTTAAAATGTCATTAATTTTTGAAAATGGAGATATGAGGATCGAAAATGGATCAGCTATCTTACCCCAGGGGAGTAAAATTAATTTTAATATTTTGTACTCTGATAATTATAAAGAACCATTCTTAGATTTTTCTTTAAATTTTTATTCTCAAAACTCGAAAAAATTTTTGAGAAAATTTAATATATATAATTTCAGTGAAAGTGAAGCATCAATCCTTATTAATGGAAAAATAAATTTAAAAAATAATACAATTAAGTTTAAAAATGTTGTGGCAAACAATAGAGAAAAATTTGACAGAAAAGATATTTTAGACCTAGAAAAAAATTTTAATGAATTTGTTTTAGATCAAGGTGTGCTTGGGATAACAGATTTTTTTAGATTAAAAAAATTTGCAAAAGAAACATTAGGTTAACAAAGCAAAACTTATTTGCCTGGTCCGATCATTTTTTTTGGATCTACAATTCTTAAAAATTCCTTTTCATTTATAAGTCCAGTTTTTAAAGCTTCTTCCTTTAAAGTAGTTCGGTTTTTCAATGCTTTTTTTGCTATCTTAGCTGCATTATCGTATCCTATCTTAGGTGATAGCGCTGTAACGAGCATTAAAGAATTATCAAGGAGAGATTTAATTCTTTTTTTATCAGCTCTTAAACCTCTAATACAATAATTTGCAAAACCTTTTGATGAATCAGCCATAATGTTTATTGATTGAAGTATGTTATGTATGATTAAGGGTTTGAAAACGTTTAATTCAAAATGACCATGCGAACCTGCCATGGTGATACCGTTATGATTTCCAATTACTTTTACACAAACCATTGTAACTGCTTCGCATTGTGTTGGATTTATTTTGCCAGGCATTATCGAAGAACCGGGTTCATTCTCTGGTAATATTAATTCTCCGTAACCAGCTCTTGGACCTGAACCAAGAAATCTTATATCGTTAGCTATTTTCATTAAACAAACTGCAGCAGTGTTTAATGTTCCTGAAAAATTAACAATCGCATCATGTGCAGCTAAAGCAGCAAATTTATTTTTTGCTGGTTTAAAATTTATTTTTGTAATTTTACTTATTTCCTTACAAATTTTTTTATCAAAATTTTTTTTAGTATTCATGCCCGTACCAATCGCTGTCCCACCTTGAGCTAAGAAATATATTTCATTCAATGCGTTTTTTACTCTATTAATTGTTTCTTCTAGTTGTGATTGATATCCAGAAAATTCTTGTCCCAATGTTAAAGGAGTGGCATCTTGAAGATGCGTTCTTCCCACTTTAATAATATTTTTGAATTTAGAAACTTTTTTTTTCAACTCTTTATTAAGTAAATTAAGCGATGGTAATAATTTATTTCTCGTTTCGAGAGCTATGGCGATATGCATTGCGCTTGGAAAAACATCATTAGTTGATTGCGATTTATTAACATGATCATTGGGATGAACGGGTTTTTTCGCACCTAGTTATCCACCTAAAATTTGAATAGCTCTGTTTGCAATAACTTCATTAACATTCATATTAGTTTGAGTCCCAGATCCCGTTTGCCATACTT
>CAZUWS010000062.1:0-4228 GCA_964624295.1 uncultured Candidatus Pelagibacter sp.
GATGGTATGGAGATAACTCAATTTACCTATTTTCAAAAAATGACAGGCATAGATTGTAAACCAATATCTGTTGAACTGACCTATGGTTTAGAAAGAATTTGTATGTTTGTTCAAGGAAAGAAAAATGTATTTGATATTGATTGGAATGATGACGGGGTAAAATATGGAGATGTTTATTTGCAATCAGAAAAAGAATTTTCGGCGTATAATTTTGATCATGCGAATACAGATTCTTTATTAAAAAATTTTGAAATTGCAGAAAAAGAATGCAAAGCTTTATTAGAAAAAAAGCTTCCTCTACCTGCTTATGACCAGTGCTTAAAAGCAAGTCATATATTTAATTTACTAGATTCAAGAGGAGTAATTGCTGTTGCTGAAAGAACAGGATACATAAATAGGATTAGAGATCTTGCTAAAGGATCAGGATCTGCATGGTTAGAAAATCAAGAACAATAAATGTCCGAACTACTTATTGAGCTTTTTAGTGAAGAAATGCCACCAAACTTGCAAATAAGTGCAAGAACTCAATTCAAAAGATTATTTACAGAAAGTTTATTTTCATTAAATTTAAAACATAAAGCCTTTGAAGTTTACTCGACTCCCACAAGATTAGTTGCTTTTATTTCAGGTTTACCAGATAAAATTAAAATTTTACCTACAGAAGTTAAAGGGCCAAAAACAGGTGTTCCTGAAACGGTAGTGGAAAATTTTGCAAAATCAAAAGGTGTAAATGTTAGTGACCTTTATGAAAAAAAATTAGAAAAAGGAACTTTCTATTTTGTAAAAACCAAAGGTAAGGAAATAAACACGGAAGATGAGTTAATAAAATGTATCCCGAAATCTTTAAATGGAATATCTTGGAAAAAATCAATGAAGTGGTCTGATTATGATTTGGGCTGGGGCAGACCTCTAAAGTCAATTTTGACAATTTTTAACAACAAACATCTTAAATTTAAATACGGACATATAGAGACCGTTAATTTTACTTTGTTAGAGGAAGATTCTGAAATAAGCCATAAAAAAGTTGCTAATTTTGATGAGTATAAAAAAATTTTAAAAAAAAATTCAATTATTATTGATCACTCCGAAAGGGAAAAGTTTATTTCAGAAAAAATTCAATCAATATGTAAGAATAAATCTTTTCAAGAATCCATAGACCAGTCTTTACTTTTAGAGGTAAGCAATTTGGTTGATAAACCAAGCATAATTACCGCGCAATTTGATAAGAACTATTTGAAATTACCGAGGGAAGTTATTAAATCCACACTACAAACCCACCAAAGATATTTTACACTGGTCGATCATAGAGATCGAATAAGTAACGAGTTTATTGTTGTAACAAACAAAAAAGATTTAAAGAAACTTATTAAAATAGGAAATGAAAGGGTAGTAGAAGCCAGGCTTTCCGATGCCAGTTTTTTTTGGGAAAAAGATAAGTCTCTTAACTTGATTAAGCAAATCAATAAACTAAAAAAAGTTACTTTTTATGAAAATCTTGGCTCAATTTATGAAAAAACACAAAGATTGAGAAAAATGGCTTATTTTATTTCGGATCAGTTAAATTTAAATAAGGAAAAAGTTGAAATAGCAGCATCAGTTTGCAAATCCGATTTAGTATCAGGTTTAGTAGGTGAATTTCCAGAACTTCAAGGAGTAATGGGAAAATATTTTGCGTTGAGCCAAGGATTTGAAGAAGATGTTTCTCGTGCTATTAGTGAGCATTACTTGCCTATCAGTATTTCTTCTCCTGTTCCTAAAAAACCAATAAGTTATGCCCTTTCTATTATAGACAAATTAGATACTTTAGTTGGTTTTTATTTAATAAACGAAAAACCAACAAGCTCCAAAGACCCTTTTGCATTGAGACGTGCAACCATAGGTCTTTTAAGAATTATCATTGAAAATAATCTAACGATTAGACTAAGAGACCTAATTGATTATTTGATTAGAATATATACGGAACAAGGGGTCAAGGAATCAAATAAAGAAGTAAGCCAAGATTTGATAAAATTCTTTAGGGAACGTATGAAAAATATTTTAAAGGATAAAAAAATTAGAACTGATATTATTGAAGCTTCAGTCAGCTCACATGTAAACGATGATTTTCTTGAATTATATAAAAAGACATTGGTGATGAACAAATTTATATCGAAAGATTTAGGAAAAAATGCAGTTTCGACATACAAAAGAGCTTCAAATATTTTAGATCAAGAGAAGCTGACTTCAAAAAATGGACCTGATGCAGTTCTTTTTAAGCATGATGAAGAAAAAGAGCTTTTTGAAAAAATCAACGACATCCGTAAAGCTTTTACTTTAAAAGAAAAGACGGAAAATTATGAAAATCATCTAAAACTTCTCTCTGAAACCAAATTGTCGACAGACAAGTTTTTTGATAATGTTAAGGTTAATGATGAAAATAAAGACATAAAAAATAATCGATTAGAACTCTTGCAAAGACTGTGTTCAACATTTAATAGTTTTGTAGACTTCTCAAAATTAGAAGGAACTTAATGACGCAATATATTTATAGCTTTGGAGATAAAAAAAACAAAAAGGTATCAAACTCTAGAAACATTCTAGGAGGCAAAGGAGCCAACCTCGCTGAAATGGCAAGACTTGGTTTACCAGTTCCGCCAGGTTTTACTATTTCAACACAAATGTGTGAAATTTTTTATAAGAATAAGAAAAAATTAACACCTAAAATATGTATTGAAATTAAAAAAGAATTAAAGAAAATTGAAACAAAAACAAAAAAAAAATTTGGAGATAATATAAATCCTTTATTGGTATCAGTAAGATCAGGATCAAGAGTTTCTATGCCTGGAATGATGGACACAATTTTAAATTTAGGTCTTAATGATAGAACAGTTGATGCTTTGTCAAAGAAAACCTCAAACGAAAGATTTGCCAAAGACAGTTATAGGAGATTTATTCAAATGTATGGAAACGTGGTTCTAGGAGTAGAAAGCCATCTATTTGAGGAAATGATTGGCAATTATAAATTAACCAAAGGTGTTTTACTAGACACAGAACTGAACGCTGATGATTGGGACGGTCTTATTAAAAATTTTAAAAAATTAATATCAGAAAAAACAAAAAAAAATTTTCCTCAAGATGTGTATGAGCAACTTTTTGGAGCCATTAAAGCTGTATTTTTATCTTGGGAAAGTAAAAGAGCAAAAATTTATAGAAAGCTTAACCACATACCAGGAGATTGGGGTACAGCAGTAAACGTCCAGTCTATGGTTTTTGGAAATATGGGAGACGATTGTGCTACCGGAGTAGCATTTACTAGAAATCCATCTACTGGAGAAAATAAATTTTTTGGTGAGTATTTGATTAATGCTCAAGGAGAAGATGTAGTCGCTGGAAGCAGAACTCCGAGATATATAACAAAAAAAGCTAGAGAAGATGCTGGAGCAAAAGATGAATCCATGGAAGAAATAATGCCAAAAGTTTTTAAGGAATTAAAAAATATATTTAACAAACTTGAAAAACATTACAAAGATATGCAGGACATTGAATTCACAGTAGAGAATAAAAAACTATGGATGTTGCAAACCAGAAATGGAAAACGTACTGCTAAGGCAGCAATTAAAATTGCCGTGGATATGGTAAAAGAAAAATTAATTTCTAAAAAGGAAGCAATTTTAAGAATAGATCCAAACACATTAGATACACTTTTGCATCCAACTTTAGATGACAAGGTAGAAAAAAAAGTAATAGCAAAAGGTTTACCTGCATCTCCGGGAGCAGCAAGCGGACAAGTAGTTTTTACAGCTGATGATGCTGAGAGAATGAAAAATCAAAAGGAAGACGCAATATTGGTGAGAGTTGAAACTTCACCAGAAGATATTCATGGTATGCATGCTGCGAAAGGAATCTTGACTGCAAGAGGAGGTATGACAAGTCATGCTGCTGTTGTTGCTAGAGGAATGGGTCGACCATGTGTTTCAGGATCAGGCGAAATTAATATTGATTATGAGTCTAAAGAATTTAAAGCAGGAGACCTTACTATTAAAGAAGGCGATACAATAACTATTGACGGTGGAACAGGTAGGGTAATGCAAGGTTTAGTTCCAACGGTTAAACCAGATATTTCAGGATATTTTTCAACAATAATGAAATGGGCAGATGATTTTAGAAAATTAAAAATCCGAACAAATGCCGAAACACCACAAGAAACTAAAATGGCCAGTAGTTTTGGCGCCGAGGGCATTGGTCTCTG
>CAZUWS010000063.1:0-4169 GCA_964624295.1 uncultured Candidatus Pelagibacter sp.
GGGAAATTTGTGACAAGCACGATATACTTTTAATTTTTGATGAAGTTATAACAGGCTGGGGAAGAACAGGTTCTGTATTTGCCGCACAAGAATATGGTGTTACCCCAGATATTATGACGATGGCAAAAGCAACCACTAACGGAATTGTTCCAATGGGAGTAGTTGCGGTTAAAGAAAAAATTTATGATACGATTGTAAATTCTGCTCCAGAAGGTGCTGTTGAAATGTTTCATGGTTACACATATTCTGGAATACCGGTATCTGTAGCAGCTGCACTTGCTGTACAAGATATTTTTGAGAAAGAAGATATTTTTAATAGAGCGAAAAATTTGTCTTCCTACTTTTTAGACGGATTGTTTTCACTTAAAGACATTAACTGTGTTGAAAATATTAGGGGATATGGATTGATGGGAGGTATTGATATTAAAATGTCCGAGAAACCTGGTAAGGCTGGTTTTTCTGTTTATAAAGAATGTTATGAAGTAGGAGTTAATTTTAAAGCTACAGGTGATTGTCTGATTATTGCACCTCCATTTATTTGTGAAAAAAAACATATTGATGAAATTATTGAGAAGTTGAGAAAAGGTATCAGTAATTATAATAAAAAACATAAAAAATAATTTTGCAATTCAATCTACTAAACAAGCTTTTTTAACCCATTTTGAACATTTATATATTTAATTTACCCCATTTCGGGTGCACATATTATTTCTAATTTTTTTAAATCATGTTTCAATAGGGGCATGAGAGAGGGAAGATTACACATGAGAGAGAATGATTTAGAATCAAGTGAAGTTAATTCTAATTCTAGAGTGGATCTCAACAATCTAATTAAAAAAGTTAAAGAAGAGGAAAAGAGATCTAAAAGACAAAACATAGCTATTTCAGCAGCAGCTTTGTCAGCAGTAGCGGTTTTTGGAATTATACTGACTTTATAAAAAATTAACCAATCATAGATCTGTAAACGATTGAAGATAGTTTGGAAAATCTTCCTGTAGTTGCCTTTATGTTTGTCAAAGGATGATTTAGTAAGCTTTCCGACAAATTATTTTGCAAAAGATGGTATCTCTTACTTTCTGGATTTTTTTTTACAAATTTAGCTTTGCTTAACCATTCAAGTTTTCTTATACATGTTGCCCTAGGAATACCTGTTACCTCAGAAACAGAAGTGGCACTGATACCAAAATAAGGAGTAACAGTGCTGTTAGGTGACCTTTTTTTATCAGACATTTGTTTAAAATAATTGAGCGACTGTATTACACTCTGCAAACCTATTAAAAGTATTTCAAGATCTTTTGTTTTTATTTGCCAGTATTTCATAAAGTCAAGCTGTGCATTTAAATAGTGATACCAATAAAAGCAATAATTTTTCTCAATTTCTTTATAAAATTTTGTAAATGGGATGTTCATATCTAAATATTTAGATTGTTCAAATAAGAATTTAGATAGAGAGTTAATTTGCTCTTTAATAATACTAATATAAGTATCTTTGAATTGTGATGCAGGTGCCCAATATAAATTATTTTTGGAAGATTTTTTTAAATGTTTAAGCTTAGTAAGTTGAATTATCTTTCTTCTTGTAGTTTCTTTTGGTAAACCCGTAAATCTTGATACAGAAATTATTTTATGTTTTTCTTGTAATGTATTTTGATGGTTAAACCAGAATTTTTCCAAAGAAAGATCAAAGTTCAAATCCTCTTCTCTTTTTTTCATAACTTCTAAATGAAGATTTCTGGCAAAATAAATAACTATTTGCCCTCCCTCTAAATCTCCATAGCGTTTATAAATTCCCGATAAAAATGTACTCTGCATTTCATAAAATATTGGAAGAAGTTTGGAAAAGTTTTTTTCAAAACTATCTTCGATAGATTTTAAACTTGTTTTTTTTCCTACTTCCATAATTGCATCAAATGTCAATTGTTCATTTTGGGTTAATATGAACAATTTTATAATTTGGAGTCAATAAGAATTTAAGAAAAATTGAGAAGCTATTTTTTTGTTAAATCAGGTCTAAACCAAGATTTTTTTCCAAAAATGGAGTTAATTATTCCGCTAAGTCTTGCATAATATATTTTTCTTTTGTCTCTTTTGTTTATTAGTAAAAATATTAGAACATTAAAAATTGCAGAAAAAAGCTTAGGAAAAATTTTTTTATAACCAGCTATTATACCAAAATGTTTTCTATGAAAATAATAGGTTGACCACATTAAATGCCAATTTCTATTAATTTCAATTTCGTTTTTATATTTTTCATCGACGGAAGAATTTCCTTTGTGATTTATTTTTGAGCTTTCAATAAGATAAATAGGCTTTCTTTTTTCCATACATCTTTCATAAAAATCATTTTCTTCGTAATACAAAAAAATATTTTCATCAAAAAAACCAATTTCATTAAATAGTTTTATTTCAAAAAATAGCGCACAACCTGTAACAAAACGCATATTTTTATATCCAGGTCCATTATTTAAATTTATATAACACTCATTTTTATATTCAAAATTATTTATTTTAGGAGCAAGTATAGAAAAATTTTTTATTTCTTTTGCTGCAGTGTATAAATTTTTTATTGTATCCGGAAAAAGTTCTGTATCAACATCGAGGTAAAAAGCATATTTTGTTTTTGTATTTTTTAAACCCTCATTTATACCAGCTCCGTTACCCAAATTTTTTTCTGGTATAATCACTTTTATATTATGATATTTGTTCTCAATTTTAGATTTAAAAGTTAGGTTCTTTGAGTTTTCAACAACGATGATTTTAATTCTTTTATCGATTGTCTGAATAGATTTTTCAATTATATGATCTGAGTGAAAACTGACAAATATTACTGTGATTTCATTTTCCATTTTAGAAGTTAATTTTTTTACTATCAATTAGTACCAAATTTTCAAAATAAGGAAAATTAAAAATTATTTGTAATTTTTTACACACCATGTTAATCAACCCTATGTCCTTCAAAGAGCTACCACTTATGGAACCAAAAGATGGAACTGTGCTTTTTTATCCATATATCTCAAACTCTTCTTTTGCCGCTGTAAAAAAGGTTCTTTCTGGTAGATGGATTGGACAAGGGCCCCTGGTAGATAAATTTGAAAAAAAGTTTAAAAGCATGTTCGCAGGAAAAAACCATTGCATCGCGACAGGTTCAGGAACTGACGCCCTTCATCTCGCTTATATTTTGGCAGGTCTTAAAAAGGGCGATGAGGTTATTGCTCCAGTATATACTTGTACTGCTACGAACATTCCATTTCTTTATATGGGAATAAAGATTAAGTTTGCTGACATTGATATTGAAACAATGAATATTAGTGTTGAAAGTGTGAAAAAAAATATAAGTAAAAAAACCAAAGCTATCATATGTATGCACTATGGTGGTTTACCATGTGATTTGGATGAGCTTCAATCACTAGCCAATAAATACAAAATACCTTTGATTGAAGATGCTGCACATGCGGTAGGCGCAACTTATAAAAAAAAACCTATTGGAAGCATCAGTGATTTTACAATGTTTAGTTTCCAAGCAATTAAACATATCACAACCGGTGATGGTGGAATGCTCTGTATTAAAAATAAAAAATTAATTAACAAAGCTAAAAGAATCCGTTGGTTTGGAATTAGTAGAGAGGATAAGCAAAAAGGAATTTGGGAAAATGATATTTCTGAAATTGGATATAAATATCAAATGACAGATCTCGGAGCTTCTCTTGGATATACTGCTTTAAAAGAATTTCGTAAATTATTAAAACATAGACAAAAAATTTTTAGTATTTATCGTGACATACTTTCAAACAATACAAATGTCTACTGTGTTGACAAAGATGATGGAAAAAGAACACATGCATCTTGGCTCTTTACAATCGTATCGGAAGAAAAAGACAAAATACAAAAAAAGCTTAGAGAAAAAAAAATAGAGTCAAACCAAGTTCATTTTAGAAATGACAAATATTCAATATTCAAAAACTTTGTAAGAGGAAAAACTTTTCCAAATATGGATTATATTGAAGATAAATATTTAGTTTTGCCTAATCATCACAAAATTACTGAACAAAAAGCTAAGTATATAGCTCAAACAATTGATAATTTATTATAAAGTATTATAAATTGAGTCAAATTATATGGCGGGGTAGCTCAGTTGGTTAGAGCGTTGGACTCATAAGCCAAAGGTCGGT
>CAZUWS010000064.1:0-4137 GCA_964624295.1 uncultured Candidatus Pelagibacter sp.
CTATAGGAATTGGCAGGCTTTTAATGCAGGGAATTGGAGACACAATAAGAGTTTCTTTGTCAGCAGATCCAATTCAAGAGGTTAAAGCAGGTTTTGAGATACTAAGTGCACTAGGTATTAGATCAAGAGGAGTTCAAATAATCTCATGCCCATCTTGTGCAAGACAGGCATTTCCTGTAATTGATACCGTTAAAATTTTGGAAGATAAACTCTCACATATAAAAAAGCCCTTAACTCTATCAATAATTGGATGTGTTGTTAATGGACCTGGAGAAGCAGCACAAACCGATATTGGTCTAACAGGAGGCGGCGAGGGAAACAATTTGTTTTATCTATCAGGAATACCCCACCACAAAGTTGCTAGCAATAAGATTATTGAAAAAGTAGTCGAATTAGTTGAGTCAAAAGCTAAAGAAAAAGTAAATTAAATTCCATGATCCCGGCTGATAAGGTAAAAAAAATTATAGAAAGATACAATTCTTTAGAAAAGGAACTGTCTACTGGAAAGTTTGATTCTAAGCTATTTGCTAAAAAGTCAAAGGAATACTCTGATTTAAAGAACATAATAAATAGTGCAAAAGAATATTTGAATTTTGAAAAGAACAAAGAGGATTTAAACAACCTTATTAATGACAAAAAAAATGACAAAGAAATGATTTCTCTTGCTCAGAAAGAGCTGGAATCCGCAGAAGTAAAAAAAGATGATTATGAAAAGAAACTAAAAATTTTTCTTTTACCCAAAGATCAAGATGATGAAAAAAACGCAATTGTTGAAATAAGAGCAGGAACAGGCGGACTAGAAGCAACTTTGTTCGTTGCTGATTTATTTCGAATGTATGAGAAAGTTTGTTCAAAAAAAAAATGGAAAATAGAAATAATAAGCATTTCCAAAAGTGAAGCCGGAGGATTCAAGGAGGTTATTTTTTCAGTTAAAGGAAATAATATTTATTCTTATTTAAAATATGAATCTGGAGTCCATAGAGTTCAAAGAGTTCCTACTACCGAAACCCAAGGTAGAGTACATACTTCTGCAGCAACAGTTGCAATACTGCCTGAAGCAGAAGAAGTAGATGTTAAAATAAATGATTCAGATTTAAGAATTGATGTATTTAGATCAAGCGGACCAGGAGGGCAATCGGTTAATACAACAGATAGTGCTGTCAGGGTAACGCACATGCCATCAGGAATTGTTGTTACACAGCAAGACGAGAAATCTCAGCATAAAAACAAAGCTAAAGCATTAAAAATTTTGAGGGCAAGACTCTATGAATCTGAAAGATTGAAAAAAGAAAAGGAACGCTCAAGTGATAGAAAAAGTCAAATTGGTTCGGGTGATAGGTCGGAAAGAATACGTACTTATAATTTTCCACAAGGTCGAGTTACAGATCACAGAATAAACCTTACACTTCATAAACTAGATGAATTTTTAAAAGGGGAAATTCATGAGGAGATGAATGAGAATCTGAGATTAAAAGACCAAGATTTAAAATTAAAGAATTTAACATAATATGCAAACATCAGAAATTATTAATATTGGATCAAAAGTTTTAAGAAGTAGAAACATCAATACTCACAGGATTGATTCTGAAATTATTCTTTCATATGTGCTAAAAATTTCCAGAGAAAAACTTTTAATTAGTGAGAACAATGTTTCTAAAGAAGACTTAGAGAGATTCAGATCTCTGATTTCTAGAAGGCTCTGCAATGAACCTGTGGCTTATATTATTAATAAAAAAGAGTTTAGAAGCGAAGACTTTTTTGTAGATAATAATTCCTTAATACCTAGGCCAGAAACGGAACTTTTGATTGATCCAATAGTAAAACTTTTTAAGAAAAAAAATCTATTCTTTTTAGATATAGGTGTCGGAACAGGTTGCATCATGTTTTCCATTTTGAAAGAGTTAAATAATAGCAGGGGTATCGGTATTGATATTTGCAAAAAGTCTATTTCTAATGCAAAAATAAACTTACAAAAACTTGCAATTAAAAATCGTGCTAAACTCTTGTGTAAACCGATAGAACAGGTTTTTAATCACAAGTTTGATCTGATCGTTTCAAACCCCCCATATGTGGTAAAAAGAGAAATAAATCGACTTTCTAATGATGTAAAAAAATTTGAGCCCAAACGTGCCTTAGATGGCGGTAATGATGGACTTGACGTTATCAAAAAAGTTATTTACAAGTCACAAAGTATCCTCAAATTGAATGGAATTTTAGCTTTAGAGATTGGAAGAGGACAATATTTCTCCGTGTTAAAGATTTTAAAACAAAATGGCTTTAAAAAACTCAAAGATATAAAAGATTATAAAGATAATGTTCGTTGTATTTTTAGCACGCTTTTAAAAAAAAATAAAAAAAAATAAAAAAAAATTAGATTACGAATGTTATAATAATAGGATTAAGAAATCATATTAAAAAAATTATGAAGAACGGAAAGATAAGAAGATTTAGACCTAGATCAAACAAACATTATTCAGGCAGGAGATCTAATGGACCAATGAAGAATAATGGTATCCACACTATGGATGGTCATAGAAATAATTTTTTTAGAAATAATTTCAACAAAAGTCCCCACAACTTAGAAAGAATTATAGAAAAATATAAAAATTTAGCAAAAGAGGCTTTGGGTTCAGGTGATAAAGTTTTACACGAGAACTACCTTCAGCACTCAGATCATTTTGCTAGAATTTTGTCAGAGGTTAATGAAAAGAATGTTTCTTCAGAAGGACGAAAAACTGAACCAAATAAGTTATCGGAATAAAATATTAAATCTTCGAAATCAATTCTCCAAGAGCTACATCTAATTTTATCCTCTGAATCTCAAATTTTTTTCTTTCTTCACCCTTCAAAATTTTTCCAGAAGGAAGTTTTAATTTTTGAGAATTAATAAATTTACCGTTGTAGGATACCGTGTAATGTAAGTGAGGACCGGTAGACATTCCAGTGCTTCCCACATAACCAATAATCTGTCCTTGTCTTACTCTTCTTCCTTTCTTAGTAGCAAATTTTGAAAGATGACCATAACCAGTGGTGTAGGAAGAGTTATGTCTTATCCGAACACAATTACCACCATTACCACACCAACCAGCTTTTATTACCGTGCCATTTCCTGATGCCATTATTGGAGTTCCTGTGGGTGCTGCAAAGTCTGTACCGTTATGATGTTTTGTAAATCCTAAAATCGGATGTTTCCTTTTACCAAAAGGAGATGAAAGTCTTGCTCCATTAATTGGAGTTTTCATTAGTGCTTTTCTTATACTTCTACCTTTTTCATCATAGAAGTCATAATTATTTTTATCACCAAATCTATATAATTTTATTTTTTGATTATTCACATTAAGATATGCATATAAAATTTTTCCTGTTTTTACTTTCTTATTTCTATCATCCACATATCTTTCATACATTACCTGAAACTGATCTCCTTTTCGTATGTCTCTTTGAAAATCAACTTCAAAACCAAATATTCTTGCAAACTCAACTATTATTCCTGGCTCCATACCAGCCCCAGTTGCCGAACTGTATAAATTATTTGAAATGCTTCCCTGGACCAAGACACTTTTTTTGAATAGCTGTGTAATATTTTTTGTTATTTCTATACCATTTTTTCTTTTATCGATACGAACAAACGTTGTTTTAGAAATTGGATAGTTTATTTTAAAAACTTCAATATCTTTTCCATTTTTTGCCTTTTTTAGAATAAATTTTATTTTTTGCTTAGGAGTTATATTAGATAGATCCTTTTTTTTTATTTGTTTTACTATGAGAGCAATCTCGTCCCGCTTAACACTAAATTTTTTTAATATACTTTCAATGGTATCGTTATCTTTTACGATATATTCATACTCCAAATAAGGTGATTTGATTTGATTAAGTATATAGTTTTTTAATAGGATGGTCTGATCGTTTGATAAGAAAGAAGTTATTTCTTGGGTCCTTTTTTCCTTTAGATTTAGGTTGTATAAAATCATAGAATAAATTCCAACAAGGAATAGAAATGTAGACAAAATATATATTGGTCTTATTTTTTTAAGTAATGGATACTTTTTTGATAGGCTTAATAAAGTTCTTCTAATATTTGTTAAAATGAGATTCATTGTTGTCAGACTTTTCTATATAAAAAAAAAACAGGATATT
>CAZUWS010000065.1:0-4121 GCA_964624295.1 uncultured Candidatus Pelagibacter sp.
TTATTTGCTATTGAAAACTATTCAAGGAAAAGAGCCAAATATCATCAGCCATCAAGAGGTTTTAAAAAAATTCCAAGAATTGAATTAAAGGGAAGAAAATCTGTTTTGGCTTTTTCTTTTTGCACTCTATTGTTTTTTTGTAGTTTTCTGTTTCCAGTACTTCAAATGAGTTATTGGACAATAAAATTTCCAAAGTATTTCCAAGATATTGATTTGTGGTTACTTAATTTTAACACACTTTTATTAGTTTTTTTATCTAGTGTTTGTTTGATTGTATTTTCTTTTTTATCAAATTATGGGAACAGAGTATCAAAAAGCAAACTGTTAAACTATTTATCTGCTTTTTCTATATCTGGATATGCAATACCGGGAGTTATATTGGCTGTTGCTTTCATCACTTTTATATCTTGGCTTAGCGATACTTTTTCTTCAACATTTGGTTTTACTAGCTTCAAGCCTTTATTTATTGGGTCAGTAATCGGACTTGTTCTTGCGTACTTTGTTAGATTTTTTTCATTATCTTTTAACGGAATTAAATCAGGATACTTAAAAATAAATCAGTCAATAGATGACAGCGCATATCTCCTTGGATATTCGAAGTTTAAAACTTTTACAAGGGTGCATGTTCCTTATCTAAAAAGTAGTGTTTTTCTTGTTGGTGTTTTGATTTCTATAGAAATTATAAAAGAACTTCCAATTACTTTAATACTTCGTCCTTTTAATTTTGAAACTTTTGCGACAAAAGCATATTCATATGCCGCTCAAGATTTGTTAGAAGCGGCTGCTTTCCCTTCGTTATGTTTAATAATGTGGGCAAGTCTATTTATATTATTTGCCTCCAGATATATACTTTCAGACAAATAAAGTTATATTGGAATAAAGCTTATGAGCTCAAACTTTCTTGAAATTGATAATGCTACATTTGCAGCGAGTAAAAAAAATAAAGTCAACGATGTTTCTTTAACAATTAAAAAAGAAGGAGAAATTGTTTGCTTGCTTGGACCATCTGGTATCGGGAAAACAACAATCCTTAGAACTATAGCGGGTCTTCAGAATTTACAATCTGGAAAAATAAAATTGAAGGGTAAAACTATTTCTTCAGAAAATTATAATTTAGAACCTGAAAAAAGAAATATAGCTTTATGCTTTCAGGACAATTCATTGTTTCCTCACTATAACGTAATCGACAATATAAACATTGGTGTTAAAAGAAATAAAAATTTGAAATTTAGTTATTCAGACAATGATCTAATAAAAATTTTACATTTGGAAGAATTAAAAGAAAAGTATCCACATGAAATAAGTGCCGGTGAGGCACAAAGAGTTTCTTTAGCTAGATCTTTAATGTCTAAACCAGACCTTCTTTTGCTTGATGAACCATTTTCTAACATAGATCAAAGTTTAAAAGATGAATTACAAAAAAGAATAAAAGATCTTCTAAAAGAATTAAACATCACAACTATAGTTGTTACACACGATTCATATGAGGCTTTTTATTTAGGTGATAAATGTGGAATTATATTAAATCAGTCGTTAAAACAATTTGATATACCTTATAACATCTATCATTATCCTAATTCTATTGATGTTGTTAAGTTTTTAAATAGAGGAATTTTGATAGATGCTGAAGTTACAGGAAATGATACATTAAAAAATCATGAACTAGGAACAATCAAAGGTAAATTCGTTAAGAAACAATCAATTGGTTCTTCCGTTAAACTTTTAATACAACCCGAAGATTTAGAACATGATGACAAAAGTAACTTAATATTGGAGGTAGTAGATAGAAAATTTAGAGGAACAAATTTTATTTACACACTTAAAACTAAAGGGAATCAAACTATCCCAGTATTTGTTCACTCTCATCATGAACATCAACATAAAGTAAAAGACAAATTTGGAATTAAAACACCTATATTTGTTGACCATTTGGTTTGTTTTTGACTTATAGTAAATTAAGATTTTTTGTTTATAATATATTTAAATGACATATAGAAAAAATATTCGAGTTCTTATAGTTGAGCCTTCTAATCAGCATCCTCGTCACGAAAAAGCAAGACCTAATGGTTCGCTTGGTCCGGCATATTTAGTTGGAGCGCTACGTAGAGAGGGAATAGAAGCAGATTATTTAGATGTTACGGTTGGTCCCATAGGTAGTGATGTCAGTAAAACTTTTTTCAAGAGAGTTAAAATGAAAAATGGAAATATTAGATGTGGGATGAGTTCTGATGAATTACCTGAAATTTTTGCAAAATATGATGTTGTGGCTACTTCATCAATTTTTACAGTACAAACAAGAATGCATTTTGAAATAGCAGCTATTGCAAAAAAAGTTATGAGGGAGAATAAAAAATTAATTTTAACTGTATCTGGTGGTGTTAATGCTCGTTCATTGAGAGAACATTTTTTATCAAACGGTTTTGATATTATTGGACTTGGAGATGGAGAAAATACAATTGTTCAAATTGTTAATGAATTAAGCAGTGGCAAACCTGATTATTCTAAAGTTGAAAGGATTGCATATCGAAAAGATGGAAAAACAATTATAACTCCCGGTCATTATAAAAAAGCTTCAAAATTTATTGATGATGTACCACAGCCAGCTCTAGACTCATTACCGTTAGATTTATATCAGAAAATTGGAATTCCTCACTCAGGTAATCCAATCCCTGGTACAAAATTTGTTTCAATGCAAACTGCAAGAGGCTGCCAGGATAAATGTACTTTCTGTCATATCTCACAGGAAAAAGAGGAGAGAGATCTTGTAGGTAACATTGGTTTTTTGAGAATGTTTTCAAACGAAAGAGTATCAGCAGATGTTACGCAAGCAGTAAATTTGGGCATCAATAGACTTTATATAGAAGATGACAATATGTTTTTTAATAAAAAAAGATTATTTCAGTTGGCTCCCCATTTAAAAAGAGAAGGCTTAACCTACAGTAACGTTTCAGGTGCCAATCTTAGGTTCATGGTTAAAAAGGAAGGCAATCGTTATGTTGTTGATAAAGATTTTATACAAATGTTAGCTGATTTTGGTTTGGACGAATTTTCCCTTCCTTTTGAAACAAAAAGTAAAGAAATGATGGAAAAATATGCAACAGGAAAATACGATCCTGATGAAATGGATCCCCTGGGTATACTTAGAGAACTTAAAAAAGTTGGTATAAAAGCTACATCGAATTTTTTGATTGGATTTCGAGATGAATCATGGGAATCTATATTAAGAACTAAAGAATTTGCCAAAGAACTTTTTGCTGAAGGATTAGACTCAGCAGGTTTTGCAATACCAGTTCCTTATCCTGGCACTCTAGATTTTGAACATGAAATGAAAAATCCTGATCTTAGAAAAAAATTTAATGAAAATCTGTTGGACTACACTGACCAAATGCACACTAGAGGATTACCTCTTTTTGGAACAAAAGTGCCTGGGGAAAAACTAAGAGAGTCAGTAAAAGAATTTTGGTTGGAACTTAATTCTTCAGATCACGTTAAAGCATCAAAATCTGTAAACGTTGAGCAATCTCTTACTCATTAAGCCGTTGTGGAAAAAATAAATTAATTTTCTATTTGTTCAAACCTAATTGTAGTGTTAATAAAAGGTGAAGATCTAGATTTGAAGTTAAGCGCCCTTAGCTCAGCTGGATAGAGCATCGGTTTTCTAAACCGAGGGTCAGGAGTTCGAATCTCTTAGGGCGCGCCAATAAATCAAGGTTTTTTATCATTTTCACGTAATCACAATTTCAATTTATCTTGGTTCAATCTCTACGGGAAAGACAGAGCACTAATTTTTTGCTAAGATATAGTGAGATGAAAAAGAGAAACTATATCGAAAAAAAAGTAAAAAAAATTAAGAAGTCAAAAGATTCAAAGGTTAATAAACGAAGAAAACAAAGTGAACCAGACCTATGGAAAGAAATGCGCTCGAGTTGGAAAGAAATACGCACGAATCTTAAACCTCTTAAGAAGGCATATAATAAATTTCAATTAAAACGGAAAATTGCAAAACAAAAAGAAGAGGAAAAAAGGTTAAAAGAGAATGAGAAACAAAGACTTTTAGAGGAAGAGGCACTAAGATTGCAAGAACAAGAAGAAAGAAAATTAAAAAAGGAAGAAGAACAAAG
>CAZUWS010000066.1:0-4115 GCA_964624295.1 uncultured Candidatus Pelagibacter sp.
CAAAATAAATTGTGGCTGGATCTATAATATCAGTAATAAATCAAAAGGGTGGAGTTGGGAAAACTACGACTGTTATAAACTTAGCAACGGCTTTAGCGAAAAAAGGAAAAAAAATCTTAGTAATCGATCTGGACCCCCAAGGCAATGCCACGACTGGTTTGGGCAAGTCAAATAATGATGAAGAGAAAAGCATCTACAATGTCCTTATAGGTAAGACATCAGCTCAGAGTGCAGTTCAAGAAAGTAGTGTGCCCGGCTTGGACCTTATAGGGTCAAATGTGAACCTATCTGGGTTAGAGGTTGAAACAGCAAATGATGCCAACAGAGCTTTTTTGTTAAAAGAGATTTTGAGTAAAGCAAGCGATACATTTAATAAGTATGAAAACATATTTATCGACTGCCCTCCCTCTTTAAGCTTGCTAACAGTTATGTCTTTGGTCTCTGCAGATGAGTTATTAATACCTCTCCAAACAGAGTTTTTTGCATTAGAAGGAATCACACAGCTAGTTAAAACGATCGATAGAATAAAGATTAATCTGAACCCAGGACTTGGAATTAGAGGAGTCCTTCTCACCATGTTTGATAAACGAAACAAACTGTCGTCACAGGTAGATGTTGAGGCCAGGAAGCATTTTAAAGACAAAGTCTACAAAACTGTTGTGCCGAGAAATGTAAGATTATCTGAAGCCCCATCTCACGGTATGCCATGTTTGATTTACGATAAAAATTGTTCGGGCAGTAAATCTTACATAAATTTAGCAGAGGAGTTTATTAGTCAAAGCAATCAATCCATGGGTAGTGCAGCATGAATGCAGCAAAAAAAGGTCTTGGGAGAGGATTATCCGCTTTATTTGGTGATATTGAAAAAAAATCAGGGTCAAATCAAACCCAGGCAAACAAAATTCCAATAGCTGATTTACAACGTAATAAATACCAACCGAGGACTATATTTGACGAAAAAAAACTTGCTGAGCTATCTTCATCTATAAAGCAAAATGGGGTTATCCAGCCAATAGCAGTGCGTCATAGTAAATATGAATCTGGGAAATACGAAATTGTTGCCGGGGAAAGGCGATGGTTAGCTGCTCAAAAAGCCGGTCTGAATAAAATACCGGTAGTCGTTTTGGATATTGATGATCAAAAAAGTTTAGAGATTGCAATAGTTGAGAATGTTCAAAGACAGGATTTAAACGCGATTGAAGAAGCTAAAGGCTACCAAAGACTGATTAAGGAATTTGGTTATGATCACGAAAAGATTTCAAAATTCATGTCTAAAAGTAGAAGTCATATAAGTAACACATTAAGATTACTGACACTTCCAAAAGACATAATTACTATGATCGAAGAAGGATTATTGTCGGCTGGTCAGGCTAGACCTCTTATTGGTCTTCCTAATTCCAGCAGTATTGCTGAAAATATTGTTAAGAAAAAATTTAGTGCGAGAGAGGTAGAATCTTTAATAAAACAAAAAAAGACATCTAAAAAATCAAAAAAAACAGATGATCCAAATATCACTTTTGTTCGAAATGAAATTGAAAGTAAATTAGGCATGAATGTTCAGATAATAAATAAAAAAAATAATTCTGGAAAATTAATAATTAACTATTCTTCTTTAGACCAGTTTGAGCTTTTATCTAAAAAACTTAGGAAGTAGAAGCTGCTTTATTACAAAGGTTTACAATTAGATTTTTAATTAAGGTATTATTGTTTGAATTCATTTTTGTTTTTATTATAACCTCTGTATCAAATAACATTTTTTTTGCTTCTTCTAATTTTTTAACGTTCCAATTTTTAATTTGTTTGTAAAAAGTTGGTTTGTCCTTCCAAAAAATAGGTGGTCTTAAGCTATCAATAGCTTTTTCAATATTTCTCTCTTTTTCATACTGGTTATTTAAATCACAAAGCTTTTCTATCCTATGGCTTAATGCATTTAAGTAAAAATATGCATCCTCATTTTGAAATATTACATTTCCTAGATTTTTGTTTAAATTTTCCTTTTCAGCCCCAAAACAAGCGTCTCTAACATTGTCAAAGTCTAAATTATTCGCGTTATTTAACACTTCTAGAAGCCTCTCAAATTTGATTTTTTTATCCAAAAAAAGAGCTTTAATTTTATCTATTTCATAAGATAAGGTTTTTCTATCTAATCCAGAGTTATTAATAAGAAAATTTATAGTTTCTTGACTTAATCCCGAGTAATTAGGAAGTTTTTTCCTTAAATATTCGGCAAGTGTTCTTTCATTGTCTTGATAGCAAGCAATAATTCCTATTTTTTTTTCTTTTTCAAAAATTTGTCTTATGGATGATTTTTTCTCTAAATTTTGTGCAAACAAAAATACTTTTATATCAGGATTGGGGTTTTCTAAAATTTTATTAATTTTGTCTTTAATCTTATCTGAAATTTCATTTATGAAAATAATTTTTTTTTTGCTAAACAAAGAGGTATTATTAACTTGTTCCTCTAAAAGTTTATTATTTTTTATAATCTCATTCTGATCGAAATTAATATGTTCATACTCTTTAAAATATTGTTTTATTCCATACTTAATGTCATCTTTCATTCCAATATTTTCTCCATATATTAATGAAATAAAATATTTTTCTATTAAGGCTATGTTTTTTTCAACTATAAAACTTTTTAAAATCATTTTTATTGATATATAGAGTTTAATCCAATCTGTATTTCATTGGCAACTGTTTCGATCATATTTTTAACAACTTCTTTTTCAGTGTTAAGGGTATTTAAATATACATCAGATGCTGTATAATTTTGTTTTTTGGAATAAACCCTAGAAAATATAATTTTATTATCCGGATTACTGACAGCAGTAATATCAAAATTTATAGTTACTGCGTACGTCAATATTTTTCCAGTTTGACTTTTGTCTGCTATACTTGTTTTTTTGTTAGATTTTATAGTTAAGGTTAATTTATTTTCCTCTTTTTTTGCAGTAATCAAATTGTTTTTTAGTAATCCACCAAGTCTTTTGTTACCCTCCAATGTAAATTGATTAATTGTAAATTTTTGGTTTTCCTTGTTTAAAATTGGCTGATAACCACAGCTTAATAAAAAATAAGACGTTAATACCAAGAATAAAATTTTATTAAATTTATAAGCTCTCATGTAGTGATAAAATTTATGATTTTATTTTTAACAAATATGTTTTTAACTATTTTCTTATCTTTTAGATTCTTTTCAATATTTGCAACTTTTTTTGCTTCCTTGATAGCCTCTTCTTCAGCAATATCCTTTTTTGCTGAAATCAAGCCTCTTTTCTTTCCATTAACTTGAATCACTATCGTAACTTTGTTATCAACTAGAAGAGATTTTTCTATTTTTGGCCATTCAATTTTTCGATAGAAATCTTTTTCCTCAAGTTTAGAAAGACATTCACACGAAAGATGGGGTGTAAATGGCATCATGGCTTTCATAAGATTACTCAGAGACTTTAAAAATGATTGATTACTAACACTTTTTTCAAGGTTTTCTTCCAGGAAACGAACAGTTTCATAAATACTTGCAATAGCTACATTTAGCTGAAATTTTTCAATTAAGCTTGTAATTTTGAATAAATATTTGTTAACTTTTACAAGAAAATTTTTTTCATCTTCAGTAGAAGATTTTTTATTTTCTCTTTCTACAATTTTACTAGTTAGCAACCAAACTCTTTGAATGAATTTATGTGCTGCTGCCACTCCCTCGTTTGACCATTGAATATCTCTATCTGGAGGACTATCAGAAAGCATAAACCACCTTATGGCATCTGCCCCATAAATTTTAATCATACTTTCAGGATCAATAACATTTTTTTTAGATTTTGACATGGCCTCAGGTGGACCAACAGTTACTTTTGACTTATCAATTTTTTTCATTTCTTCTGGGCTTAACCAATCACCGTTTTCATTTTTATATGTTTCGTGACAGACCATTCCTTGAGTGAAAAGCCCTTTAAAAGGTTCTTTAATTTTAATTTGTTTATCATTTAACTTGATTGCTCTCATAAAAAATCTTGAATAAAGTAAGTGTAAAATTGCATGTTCAACTCCGCCAATGTACTGATCCACAGGCATCCAGTATTTGAGATCATTTATTTCATATCCGTACTTTTTACTTT
>CAZUWS010000067.1:0-4045 GCA_964624295.1 uncultured Candidatus Pelagibacter sp.
AAATTAGTAGAAGTTATTAGTTTATTAAAAGAAATAACTAACGTAGAAATGGATTTAAGGTTTGAAGGTGCGGCCGCAAGCGAACTTAGAGAAAATACAATAAATGACAAAGGTATTAAAGTTCCAAAAATTTACTGGAACTATACATCAAAAGAAGTATTAACTCTTGATAAGGTGGATGGTGTTTCTATAAGAGATATAGAAAAACTTAAAAGTTTAAACATTAATCTTAAAAGCCTTTCAGAAAATTTAATTCAATTATTTCTAAAACAGTCTGTAAGGGATGGTTTTTTTCATGCAGATATGCACCAAGGTAATCTCTTTGTAGATAATCATGGAAATATAGTACCGGTAGACTTTGGTATAATGGGCAGGTTAGATAAAAGTAACAGAAAATATTTGGCTGAAATCCTTTATGGTTTTATTGAGAGAGATTATACAAAGGTAGCTGAAATGCATTTTTTGGCAGGACTTGTACCTGCTAACACTTCTAAAGAAGATTTTGCGCAAGCCTTAAGGTCTATTGGAGAACCTATTTTTGGTCAATCAATCAAGGATATTTCAGGAGGAAATTTATTAGGGCAATTATTTGAGATAACAGAGAGATTCAATATGCAGACACAAACCCAGTTATTGTTACTTCAAAAAACAATGGTGGTTATTGAAGGTGTAGCTAGAAAACTAAATCCAAATACTAATATTTGGGAAGTTTCAAGACCAGTTTTAGAAACATGGATGAAAGGTATGAAAGGACCAGAATCGGCTATTAATAAAACAATAGAACTTTCTAAAGATCTACTGGAAAGAATTCCTGATCTACCCAATGTTATGGATAATGCCAACACAGCCCTACAGATGATAGCTGAGGGAAAATTAAACTTAAATGCTCTGAACGGAAAGAATTTTGAGATGGAGGAATTAAAATTGAAAAACTTAAGAAATAATATGATTATAATTTTTTTGGGTATTGTAATAGGAGTGTTTATAGTATTTTAATTAGACATGAGTTTAAAAAATAAAAAAATTCTACTTATTATTGGTGGAGGAATCTCGGCATATAAGTCTCTTGACTTAATAAGATTGCTACAAAGAAAAGGGTCCTCTGTGAAAGTTATTTTGACTAAAAGTGGAAAGAAATTTGTAACCTCACTATCAATTTCATCTTTGTCTAAAAATAGAGTTTTTGAGGATATATTTGATGAAAAAAATAAAGGAAAAATGGATCACATCTCTCTTTCTCGTTGGGCAGATTCTATTTTAGTTTTGCCTGCCACGGCAAATTTTATGTCTAAACTTTCTAGAGGAAGTGCTGACGATCTAGCTACAACTGTAATTCTCGCTTCTAACAAAGAAATTTTTCTTATACCAGCTATGAACGTTAGAATGTGGCTACATAAAGCAACACAAAAGAATGTTAGCACATTGGTTAATTACGGTTATAAATTTATAGGTCCAATCGATGGTGAAATGGCATGTGGTGAGTATGGTAAAGGAAAAATGTCTAGCCCAAGACAAGTTCTCTCTTATTTAGAAAGATTTTTTAAAGAAAAAAACTACTTAAAAAAGAAGAATATAAGTGCAATTGTAACTACAGGACCTACTAGGGAATACATTGATCCAGTAAGATTTATTTCTAATGAGTCTAGTGGAAAACAGGGTTATGAAATTGCTTTAGAATTATCCAGACTTGGAATCAAAACAACATTAATATCTGGACCAACAAATATAAACTACAATAATGAAATTAAAGTTAAAAAAGTTACTTCTGGAAAGGAAATGTTTGATGCTGTTAAAAGAACATTGCCGATTGACATTGCTGTATGTTCGGCAGCCGTATCAGATTTTAAACCACTAACAAAGAAAAAACATAAAATTAAGAAAAAATTTAAACTAGACGAAATTAAATTAGAAAATAATCCGGATATATTAGAATTTTTAGGAAAAAATAATAGATATAAACCAAAATTACTTGTAGGTTTTTCAGCAGAAACAGAAAATATAATTAATAATTCAATAGAAAAAATGGAAAATAAATTGTGTGATATCATCGTAGCAAACGATGTGTCTAAAAAGGCAGTGGGATTTAATTCTGATTTAAATGAAGTTATAATAATTGACAAAAAGGGAAATGCAGAAAAAGTAAAAAAAAATTCAAAAAAATTTATAGCATCAATAGTTGCCAGAAAAATTATGAATTCTTTTTTAGATATTAAAAAAAATCTAAATTAATAATGGAATTAAACACCATCGACCTTAAAAAATATTCAAAGCAATTGATATTAAAGAATATTGGTGTTTCTGGACAAAAAAAAATATTTAATTCTAAAATTCTAATTATAGGAGCGGGGGGTCTTGGCTGTCCTTTAATATTGTATTTGGCATATTCTGGTGTAGGAAATTTAGGAATAGTTGACAATGATAAAGTTGAAATCTCAAATTTAAGTAGACAGGTTTTGTTTACTAAAAAAGATTTAGGAAAATTTAAGGTTGAAGTATCAAAAAAATTTGTAAAAAAAATAAATAAAAAAATCAACGTTAAAATCTTTACTAAAAAAATTAATGAAAAAAATATTGATAATATTGCAAAAAATTATAACTTTATTTGTGATGGAACGGATAACTTTAAATCAAGACTTTTAATAAATGATTACTGCATAAAAAATAAAAAAGTTTTAATTTCATCAGCAATAAGTAAATATGATGGTCAAGTTTTCAATTTTGATTTTAGGAGAAAAAGCCCTTGCCTAAGATGTTTTATGCCTAAAGCACCAACAGAGGCGGAAAATTGCGATAGTGAAGGTATAATGTCCACTTTGGCTGGTATAGCAGGCTCCTTACAGGCTAATGAGGTTATCAAATCAATACTAAATATTGGCAAACCTTTGTTTGGAGAAATAATGGTATTTAATGCCCTAGATCTCAACTTTAGAAAAATAAAGTTAAAGAGAAATTTAAATTGTAAAAACCATATGTATGTTTAAAGAAAAATATTTTTTAATAAAAATTTTTCTAATTTATTTATTGATTATTTTAGGTTCTTCCACTTTTGCTGAAGAAAACTATTATCTTACTCTGAGAAATGACAAAGTTAATCTAAGACAAGGACCTTCTTTAAAATATCCGGTCAAGTTAGTTTATAAAAAAAAATTTTTACCTTTATTAATTCAGGATAAATCAGGTAATTTTAGAAAAATTTTGGACCATGAAAATAATTCTGGTTGGATACACATCACACAGTTATCGAAAAAAAAAGCAGCAATAAATATTGAAGAAAAATCTATAATTTTTAAAAAATCTTCTCTCTATTCAAAACCTATAGCTGTTATGGAAAAAGGAAGATTGTGTTTAATCAAAAAATGTAAAAACAATTGGTGTAAAATTAAAACTAAAAATTATATTGGATGGGTTAAAAAACGAAATCTAAAGGGAAGATTGTAATTAAATTTTATCTAAGATCAAAACGATCCAAGTTCATTACTTTTGTCCAAGCAGACACAAAATCTTGAAGAAATTTAGCTTTGGAATCTTCGGTTGCATAAACTTCTGCTAGCGCTCTTAGCTGGGAGTTTGAACCAAATATAAGATCAGCCCTAGTGCCGGTCCACTTAACTTTGTTTGTTTTACGATCTATACCTTCAAATAACACTTCTTCTTTGGAAGTCTCCCTCCATTTAGTATTCATATCAAGCAAATTAACAAAGAAATCATTTGTAAGTGCTCCAGGTTTTTTTGTAAAAACACCATGTTTTGAATTATCAAAATTTGTACCTAGAACACGCATACCCCCTATTAGAACTGTCATTTCTGGCGCTGTAAGCTTCATTAGTTGGGCTCGATCTACCATCATCTCTTCGGCTGTTACGGTTGGTTTATTCGATGATCCATTAGGTTTGTTTACAATGTAGTTTCTAAACCCATCTGCTTTTGGTTCAAGTAAGTTGAAAGAATGTATGTCCGTTTGCTTTTGAGATGCATCTCCACGTCCTGGTGTAAATGGAACATTTATTTTTTGACCTGCATTTTTTGCAGCTTTTTCAATTCCAAC
>CAZUWS010000068.1:0-3978 GCA_964624295.1 uncultured Candidatus Pelagibacter sp.
GAAAACTAGCAATGGGTTTACTCATTCGTGGGTTCGAATCCCACCCTCTCCGCCAAATTTTTTTTTATTTTAATTTAAATTTTTTTAATAGATTGCTTACTTTGTTATTTGGAATAGAATCGTCAATGCTTTTATTCGAGTACCACTTAAAAATAATATCATCATCTTTTTCTAAAATCTCATAGAGATTAATTAGTTCTTCATAATTAAATGTATTGATGTATTTATTAACAAAATTACTTAGTAATAAATCCATCTCCTTAATACCTCTGTATTCAGAACGGTATTTTATTTTTTTTTTCAGTGAATCTATTTTGTTCATTTTTAACTAACCTGTATTATAAGTCTTCTATGGACAATATAAATAAAAACAATTTTTTATTCCAAGAAATTTCTTCACTTAAAGGTGTTGGTAAAAAACTTAAGCATTATTTAAAGAATAAAAAAATTGAAAAAATTAAAGATCTTTTGTTCGATCTTCCTTATGAGGTTGTAGATAGATCTAGAATTACTGAAGTAAAAAATTTGGAGATAGGAAAAATAGCAACTATTAAAATAGTTGTTAATAAATACAACTTTCCAAGAATAAGAAATTTGCCCAATAAAGTTATATGTAGCGATAAAGATAAAAAAATAAATATTGTTTTTTTTAATAGCCACGAAGGTTACATAAGAAAAGTTCTTCCTATAAATAATGAAGTTATTATTAGTGGAAAAGTTAATTATTATAAAAACCAATATCAAATTACTAACCCGTCATATATTCAGCCAAATGACAGTAAAAATAAAATTACAAAAATATTTCCTAAATATTCATTAACTGAAGGCCTAAAAGAAAAAATATATAGAAATCTAATTTTAAAGGGCTTGGAACAAGTAGATAATTTCAAGGATTGGCACAGTGATTTTTTTCTTAAAAAAAATAAATTTAATAGTTTTAAAAAAACTCTGTTAAATTTACACAACCCTTCAATCAAAACTGATATTCATTCTAATGATTATAGGCGTTTAGCATATGATGAAATTTTTTCTAATTTAGTTTCTCTTTTATCTACAAGAAAAATAATAAAAGTTAAAAAAAAAATAAAAAAAATTAATAATAAACTTGGAGAAGTAATAGTAAAAAATTTTCCTTTTCAGCTTAACGATAATCAAAATAAAATTTTACTTGAATTAGAATCAGACATTAAATCTGAAAATCGCATGTTTAGATTGCTTCAGGGAGATGTTGGTTCTGGTAAGACCATACTTGCCTTAATAACAGCCGCAAAGGTTATAGGATCAAAATATCAAGTAGCATTTATGGCACCAACAGAAATCTTATCAACGCAACATTTTGATTTAGCAAAAAAACTTTTTATTTCAACAGATGTAAAAATTGAAATAATAACAGGTAAAACATCTGCAAAAGATAAAAAAATAATTATGTCAAAATTAGCAAATGGTGATTTGGATTTAATATTTGGAACACATTCTTTGTTTCAAAAAAAAATAAACTTTTTTAACCTTGGTTTAATTATTATTGATGAACAACATAAATTTGGTGTTAATCAGAGACTAAAGCTTGCTAAAAAAGGAGGAGATAATTGTGACCTTTTATTAATTTCTGCAACTCCAATACCCAGAACAATGATGTTGTCTTTTTTTGGTGATATGGATGTATCAAGATTGAGAGAGAAACCAAAAGATCGAAAAAATATTATGACCTTAGTAAAACCTGAAGATAAAATTAGAGAACTTTGGCCACTACTTAAAAAAGAAATTTCATTTAATAGGCAAATATTTTGGATTTGCCCATTAATAGAAGAGTCAAGCAAATTAAATTATTCTTCTGTAAAAAAAAAATATGATTTAATAAAAAAAATTTTTCCTAATCAGGTTGGATTAATTCATGGTTCCTTAGAAAAGAAGGAGAAGGATGATGTTCTTAATAAATTTTTAAATAAAAAAATAAAAATTTTAGTGAGTACAACGGTTATAGAAGTTGGAATTGATTTTCCAAGTGCTAATATTATAGTAATAGAAGATTCAAATAAATTTGGATTATCACAACTTCATCAACTTAGAGGTAGAGTTGGTAGAGGCGCAAATCAATCTACCTGCATTTTACTTTATAAAAAAAATTTAAGTGATAATGCAAAAAAAAGAATAAAAATATTAAAATCCTCAAATGATGGATTTGTAATTGCAGAAAAAGATTTAGAATTGAGGGGATACGGAGATATTTTAGGTTTTCAACAAAGTGGTATTAAAAATTTTAAATTTGCTGATCCTATTCAACATAAAGATCTATTTTTATTGGCCGAAAAAAATATAAAAACCATTGATAATATAAGTATAAAAAAATTTGAAGTTCTATTAAAACTTTATGACAGAGCTGAAATAATTCGTGAATTAGGAAATTAGTTGTTCACCTCTGTGCTACCAGCGGAAACAATAAATTTTGATGCCTGTTCAAATGAAATATCTAAAAATATAACTTCTTTTTTTTGAAACATTAATAAGAATCCGCTTGTGGGGTTTGGAGTTGTTGGTACAAAAACATTTATCAAATCCTCTCCAACTTTATTTCTAATCTCACCTTTGTTTTCTTTTGTGGCAAATCCTACAGCCCATGTTCCTTTTCTTGGATATTCTACTAAAACAACACTTTTTTTATCACTTTTACTTTTAGCAAAAGTTTCAGTTAATTGACCAACTGCAGAATAAATTGTTCTAAGAATTGGAATTTTATTAAGAATAGCTTCAAAGTAATCAAAAAGTTTCCTTCCTATAAAAGAAAGTGATATCCATCCAATAAAAGTAATAATAAGTACTGATATGAAAATTTCTAGTCCTGGAATATTGTATGGTAAATAATAGTTGGGATTAATCCCTTTTGGTAAAATTTTTGAAGAGATCTTTATGATAAATATAGTTAAGTATAAAGTTATACCAATTGGTATCAAAACAACTATACCTGCTATAAAATTGTTACGAATTGATGAAAATAGTGACCTTTTTGTCTTTTTTCTCGACATATAATTTAATGCTTAAATAGAATATTTACTTTTTTTTTGTTATTATCATGCATGAAGAAAAGTCATAGCATAAATAGAAGAAAATTTCTCGAATTAATTGGCTGCTCATGTTGTGGTTATTTTTTAACCTCTTGTGGTACTGTTCCAATTACTCAGCGTAAACAACTAACATTATATCCAGAAAGCGTCATAAATAGACAAGCAGCTAAAGCTTATTTAAATTTTAAGAATAAATCTAAATCTAAATTAATTACCTCTGGTAATGATTTAGATAAAGTTGTCAATATTGGAAGAAAGATAGAAAATGCGGTAAGTGCCTTCTTTAGAAGTAAAAATGAATCTGATCCAACTAAAAATTTTGACTGGGAATATATATTGGTGAATGACAAGAAAATTAAAAACGCATGGTGTATGCCTGGTGGTAAAATTGCTGTTTTTTCTGGAATTCTTGATGTAGCTAAGAACAATGATGGGTTAGCAACAATAATGGGTCATGAAATTGCTCATGCAGTAGCAAAACACAGTGTTGAAAGAATGAGTCAAGCTATGGCGGTAAACGTTGGAACTCAAGTTGCCGATATATTTTTGGGAGGACAAATTTCTAGAACAAGAAATACAGTAGGTAGAGCCACGGGAATGGACATATTTCAACTAGGAATTATGAATCCTTTTGGTAGAAAACAAGAAACTGAAGCGGATTATTTAGGTTTGATCTTCTCATCTTTATCCGGCTTCAACATAAAAGAGTCCACTAAGTTATGGGAAAGAATGAGAGAAGCTAACAAAGGTAAAGAACCTCCTCAATTTTTAAGCACACATCCTTCAAGCAATCAAAGAATTAAAAATTTAGAGGGATGGATAAACAAAATTATACTCGAATATCCACCAATAAAAACATGATTGATGGTGAGCCGTGTTGGATTCGAACCAACGACACCTTCCTTAAAAGGGAAGTGCT
>CAZUWS010000069.1:0-3950 GCA_964624295.1 uncultured Candidatus Pelagibacter sp.
TGCAGAAGACAGAGAAAGATTCTAAGAAGTACTCGTTAAAGAAAATTTAAAACAAGCCGTAAGTGGAATTGCAAAATATAAGAGTGAATCTTTTGAGATTGCTAATAAAATAGGTTTTCCAATTGTTATTAGGCCATCCTACGTCCTTGGAGGAAGAGGTATGGAAATAATTTATAGTCACTCAGATTTAAAAAAATATATAGATGAGGCCGTTAAAGTATCGGGATCAAATCCTGTTCTTATTGATAAATTCCTAAATGAAGCAACTGAAGTTGATGTAGATGGAATATCCGATGGAAATAAAGTTTTTGTTGCTGGAATTATGGAACACATTGAAGAAGCCGGTATACATTCTGGGGACTCTGCGTGTTCACTACCTCCTTACACTTTAGGTAAAGAAGTTATCGATAAAATAGAAAAACAAACCAGACAGTTGGCTATTGCTTTAAAGGTGGTTGGTCTAATTAATATTCAGTTTGCAGTTAAAGGTAGCGAAGTTTATGTATTAGAAGTAAATCCAAGAGCGAGTAGAACTGTACCGTTTGTTTCAAAAGCTACAAGCCTTCCTGTTGCTAAAATAGCATCAAGAGTAATGGCAGGTGAAAAACTGTCTAATTTTGATTTAAGAAGAAAAAACGAAAATACTTTCGCTGTAAAAGAAGCTGTATTTCCTTTCAATAGATTTCCTGAGGTAGATGTACTTTTAGGTCCAGAAATGAAATCAACTGGTGAGGCAATGGGGTTTGATGAAAATTTTGGTTTGTCTTTTGCAAAAAGTCAAATAGCAAGTAATAATAGTATTCCTTTAAAGGGAACTGCCTTTATTTCTGTAAAAGATAAAGATAAAGAAAAAATATTAAATAATGCAGAAAAGTTAATAAAATTAGGATTCTCGATATGTGCTACTTCTGGAACAGCAAGATATTTAATGTCTAATGGGATCAAATGCAAAAAAATTAACAAAGTTAGTCAAGGATCTCCGCATATAGTAGAAAAGTTAAATAAAAAAAATATTGCTCTAGTAATTAACACCACAGAGGGAAAAAATTCGATATCGGATTCTTTTAGTCTAAGAAGGTCGAGTTTAATGAATAAAATTCCTTACTTTACTACAATGCCTGCAGCAAATGCCTGTGTAGAGTCTATTGAGGCACTGAAAAAATATCCTATAAAAGTAAGAGCTTTACAAGATAATTAGGTTCTGCAGGCCATATCTTGACCACAGCATAATGGAGATTTTATTTTTCCGTGATTATTCGGACATTTAGAAATTTGAACCTGTTTCCCGCCATCAAGCTTTAAGTTGTCATTAGCTAATGGAGCATTACATTTTCCACATGTAGCATTGACTGACATCCCACATTTTGAACATTCGTATGTTGACATATTTCCTCCTCCAGCACTAATCATATACAATTAGGATTTCACTTTCCAGTCAGTTTTAAAGGAAACATAGTTAACCTGTACACAGCGTCTTTCTTTTTTGATCTCTTTTTTTTCCATTCCATGCCAAGTATTTGGCCCACTGGTAAAGAAATAACCATAATTATTTCTATAAGGGACGGTTTTAACTTTATTAAGTTTTTCATCATAGAAGTCGGTTCCTAAGTTTTCTGATTCATTGAAGGGATTAACAAATATTAATGATGATAATAATTTCTCTTTAATATCGCAGTGTGGCTTAAGCCAAAATCCAGTTCTGTCACAAATTACCTCTACTCTTACAAAAGAGTTTGATAAATCCTTTTTTATTAGTTCGCCTATATACTGGTGCACATTTTTTGAGCAAAGTTCATTAATAAAATTTGTTAACTCAGGAAAATTTTTTGAGTTTTCTTTAGTTACAAAACATCTATATTTTTTAGCCTTGCCTCCAGACTTAATCCCTTCTCTATATGTGCCCTCGCCTCCGTCGATAGCTCTTGTTCCATCGTATTTAAGTCCATCGATAATAGGGTTGGCAATTTCAGCACTGCAAACCTCTTTTATGGCCAATTCTGTCAAAGGCTGGTTTATAGCCCAATGTTTGAAAGGTTTGTCGTAAGTTTCCAATCTTGACTTTAATGAATTAAATAATTCCATTTGTTTTCATTTTTTCTTTTACCATAGATGCGGCACGATTAACTTCGTCTAATCCGCTATAAGTCCAATGCTCAATTTTATCATCCAGATCCCTAATTATACCAAGATCTTTGAACAATTTATAAAACTTTTGAAATCTATGAATGCTTTTTTTATTTTTCATTTGTGCAACATATACTGGTTTGCCTGTAATAGCAGCCTCTGAAATCATTGATGTTGAATCGCAAGTTACAATAATTATATCTGCAAGACCAAGTGAAGACAAATATGCTTTTTTGTCTCTCTCTTTTACCACCAGATGGTTGTCATTAAAGTAATTGAAAGCAAGTTTTAAGATATTTTCTGGCGTTCTGTATGATGGGATTACGATTAATTTATATTTTGAATAAACAAATAAGTTTTTTATTTTTGCAAATATTGAGGTCATTTGTTTTTCTGAAAAACTGTAATATTTATTTGGCCCACCAAGAATAAGGGTAATAATTTTTTTATTTTCTGCTTTTGGATTTAAATAATTTATATTTTTTTTAATTTCATCATTGGTAAGATAGTGTATGGCTCCTTTAGTTTTTATAACGTTATTACCATCCAAATTATCGTGTTCTGGACAGATAATGGAATCAAAATTACTTAGATCAACCTTGGGATCCTGAATATGAATTGTAAATATTTCTTTTTTAAATCTCCTCTTGAGTAAAATAGAAGGTACTACACTTTTTCTTCCACAAGAAATAACTACTTTGGAATCGCAAATAAACCTATTTGCTAAAATGGTCTCAGATACAGGTGTAAATTTTGGTGGAACAATATCCCAGATTTTCTTAAGCTTTATGGTTTCATGCCTAAATTTTAAACCCAGAGCTTTTGCCAAACCTTCAACCTGGCTTATCATACCGTGCATACCTTGGGTCAAAAGAAGGGCTCTTGGCTTTAACATAAGATAACTTATATATTTCTAAGTTTTATTTATCCACATATAAAAAACGGAATAGCTTTTTATTTAAATACAAACCTTTATACATGTTCAATGGAAATATGCGTATTGAAGAAGATATCAAGTTGGATTATGCCGATGTTCTATTTCGGCCAAAAAGGAGCACTTTACACAGTCGTAAAGATGTAAAGCTCGAGCGTACATACAAATTTAAATATAGCAATCATGAATGGTCCGGTATTCCCCTGATGGCCGCTAACATGGATGGCGTTGGCGAACTTGAAATGGCAGAAAAATTAGCTGAACATCAAATTATGACTTGCTTAACTAAACAGCATAATTCCAAAACAATAAAAAAATTTTCCTCTATTAAGAAAATCTTTCCTCATGTTGTGCTCAGTACCGGAACAAGCGATGAGGATTACAAAAGGCTAAACGAAATTTTAAAAGAATACAGTTTTTTTGAATTTATCTGTATTGATATTGCAAATGGTTACTCTGATCATTTCAGTAAATTTGTCAGTTCAGTTAGAAAGAAATATCCAACTAAAACTATAATTGCAGGAAATGTTGTTACGGCAGATATGACCCAAGAGCTAGTTCTGGCTGGAGCAGATATTGTAAAAGTGGGGATTGGTCCTGGAAGCGTTTGTACAACGCGTATTCAGACAGGTGTGGGGTACCCACAACTAAGCGCAGTTATCGAATGTGCAGATGCTGCTCACGGATTAGGCGCTCATATTATTGCCGATGGAGGCTGTACATGCCCAGGGGATGTAGCTAAAGCATTTGGTGGAGGAGCTGATTTTGTGATGCTAGGAGGCATGTTCGCAGGTCATGATGAAGGTGGTGGAAAAGTTGTCAAAAAGAATGGTTCAAAATTAATAGAATTTTATGGTTCAAGTTCTGAAACAGCTCTAAACAAACATTACGG
>CAZUWS010000070.1:0-3947 GCA_964624295.1 uncultured Candidatus Pelagibacter sp.
AGTATGTTAATCTTAAAGATGCTTATAAATCTTTAGATGAAGCTTTAATTCATGGAGGAATATCAAACAATCTAAGAGTGAACCTTACGAGGATAGATTCTGAAAATTTAAAATCTGAAAATATTAATTATCTTCTAAAAAAAGTCTCAGGCGTCATAATTCCTGGGGGATTTGGTAAAAGAGGTACTGAAGGCAAGATTGCTGCCATAAAATATGCAAGATTGAACAATATACCTTTCTTTGGCATTTGTTTTGGAATGCAAATGGCAGTTATTGAAGCGGCTAGAAACTTGCTAAATATTAAAAATGCTTCAAGTAGTGAATTTGGCAATAACTGCACTCCAGTTGTCGGTCTATTAGAAGAGTGGCAAAAAGGTAAAAAGAAAATTAAAGGAAGCGAAAAAGATTTGGGTGGAACTATGAGGCTAGGTTTGTATGATGCTGTATTAAAAAACAATTCTTTAATATCTAAGATATATTCTGAAAAGAAAATTAAAGAAAGACACAGACACAGGTATGAAGTGAATATAAAATATAAAGATAATTTTGAAAAAAAAGGACTAATTTTTTCTGCTTTATCACCGGATGGCACTCTTCCTGAAATAATAGAATTGAAAAATCATCCTTGGTTTGTTGGCGTTCAATTTCATCCTGAATTTAAATCAAGACCTTTTACACCGCATCCACTATTTTCTTCTTTCATTAAAGCTGCAAATAATAGGAGAACAAATTAATGGAAAATAAATCAGTTAAATGTGGAAAATTAAATATTTCAAACACAAGTCCTTTCACTTTGATTGCGGGACCTTGTCAACTGGAAAATGAAAAACATGCATTAGATGTTGCTTCTGAACTAAAAAAAATTACCACAAAGCTTGGTATAGGTTTAATTTATAAAACATCATTTGATAAAGCGAATAGAACTAGTTTAAAAGGAAAAAGAGGAGCTGGCCTTGAAAAATCTCTTCCAGTTTTTGATAAAATTAGAAAAGATTTACAAATACCAGTTTTAACAGATGTTCATACAGTAGAACAGTGCGAGATTATTTCAAAACATGTTGATGTTTTGCAGATACCAGCTTTTTTATGTAGACAAACGGATCTATTGATTGCTGCGGCAAAAACGGGAAAAGTTGTAAATGTAAAGAAAGGACAATTTTTAGCTCCTTGGGATATGATTAATGTAACAAAAAAAATTGCTGACTCAGGAAATACAAATATTTTGGTTACAGAGAGAGGTGCAAGTTTTGGATATAACACATTAGTATCAGACATGAGGTCCCTACCTATAATGGCAAAAAATGGTTATCCGGTGGTTTTTGATGCAACACATTCAGTTCAACAACCTGGTGGAATGGGAGACAAAAGTGGAGGACAAAGAGAGTTTGTAGAATATCTTGCACGTGCTGCTATTGCTGTAGGAGTTGCAGCGGTTTTTATGGAAACACATCCTGACCCAGATAATGCACCATCTGATGGACCAAACATGGTTCCATTATCAAAAATGCCTAACTTGTTAGAGCAATTAGTTGAAATTGATAAATTAATAAAGAATGGCAAAAATTAAAAGTATCAAAGGCCGACAGGTTTTTGATAGCAGAGGAAATCCAACGGTAGAAGCAGAAGTTTTTTCAGACGATGGATATCGTGCATTAGCGATAGTTCCATCAGGAGCTTCAACAGGCACTCATGAAGCTTTTGAATTAAGAGATAAAGAAAATAAAAATTATCTTGGTAAAAGTGTTTTTAAAGCTGTTGAAAATATAAATGGTCCAATATCAAAATCTTTAAAAAATATTGATTTTAGTGACCAAAAAAAAATAGATAAAACCTTAATAGATCTAGACGGTACTGAACAAAAAAAGAAACTCGGTGCTAATGCAATTTTGGCTGTTTCCATAGCTTCCTGTAAACTTGCAGCTATAAAAAAAAATATATCTTTGTATAAATATTTAGGAAATTCTAAAAATACTCAATTACCAATTCCTCTTTTAAACATAATAAACGGAGGCGTTCATGCCAAAAACAACTTGGATATTCAAGAATTTATGATACGTCCAGAAAAATCAAAATCATTTTCTGAAGCTATGAGAAAGAGTTTTTTGGTAATTCAAAATTTGAAATCTATGCTTGATAATACCAATGTCGGTGATGAAGGAGGATTTGCTCCCAACTTAAAAAATAATGAAGAGGCAATTCAAGTAATAATAAAGGCAATTGAAAAATCTGGTTTTAAACCAGGCGAAGACATTTCAATTTGTTTAGATGTCGCCGCTAACGAACTAGATAAAGGAAAAACAATAGAGTATTATTCTGAATTGACCAAAGAATACCCAATCAAATCCATCGAAGATCCTTTCGGAGAGGATGATTGGGAAGCGTGGAAAAAATTAACAAAAAACACAAACATCCAAGTTGTTGGTGATGATTTGTTTGCCACAAATATAAAGAGATTGGAAAAAGGGATAAAAAATAAATCTGCAAACGCAATATTGGTTAAGCTTAATCAAATTGGTACTGTTAGCGAAACGTTAGATGTTATAAATCTTGCTCACAAGAATAACTTTAAGACTATCATTTCTCATAGATCTGGCGACTCAGAGGATACCTTTATAGCTGATTTGGCAGTTGCGACAAACTCTTCTCAAATAAAAACCGGATCATTAGCAAGATCTGAGAGAGTATCTAAGTATAATCGTCTATTAAGAATCGAAGAGGAGCTTGGAAATTCTTCAAAAATGGCTAAAATCTAGAAATGGGATTTTTTAAAGTTTTAAAAAGACGAAAAATACTTTTTTTAAATATTTTTTTACTTCTGTATATTTTAATCAATCTTTTTATGGGGGAAAGAGGATTAATCTCATATTTTGAGAAGGAAAATTTATTTAAAGATTTAAATGAACAGCAAGTTTTTTTATCACAGAAAGTCAAAACTATTGAAAACCAAAACAATCTACTATCAGAAAATTTAAACTTTGATTTTGTAGACACTCTGATTAGAGAAAAACTTAAGTTTGGAAATAAGGATGAAATATTAATTAAGCTAAATGACTAAACCTAGACATCCAGAAAAAATAAACAAACCATATAATCCTATAAAGAAAAAACCAGAGTGGATTAGATCTAAAATTGTAGATACTCAAACTTTTTTTAAGACCAAGGAAATTGTAAATAAAAATAACCTTAATACGGTTTGTCAGGAAGCAAACTGTCCAAATATAACAGAATGCTGGAGTAAAAAGCATGCTACTTTTATGATTATGGGAGATACTTGCACAAGAGGTTGTGCTTTTTGTGATGTTAAGACAGGAAAGCCAGGTCAATTAGATTCTCTCGAACCTCTTAAAGTTTCTAAAGCCGTACAAGAATTAAGTCTTAAACACGTTGTTATTACCTCAGTCGATAGAGATGATCTGGATGATGGTGGAGCAGAACATTTTAAAAATGTAGTTCTTCAAACTAAAAAAAACAATCCAGACACGACAATAGAAGTTTTGACTCCAGATTTTTTAAGAAAAGGAGATTCTTATAAAAAAGTTATCGAATCTAATCCAGATGTTTTTAATCACAATATTGAAACAGTTCCGAGCTTGTATTTAAAGGTTAGACCTGGATCTCGTTATTTTGCATCCATCAAACTATTAGATTCGGTTAAAAAAAATAGACCAAATATTTTTACAAAATCAGGAATTATGGTTGGTCTAGGCGAAGATAAAAATGAAGTGATCCAAGTTATGGATGACTTAAGAACAGCTAACGTTGACTTTTTAACAATTGGTCAATACTTACAACCTTCTCCTAAACATTACCCTCTTAAAAGATATTACCATCCCGATGAGTTTAAAGAATTAAAAGACATTGCTCTAACAAAAGGATTTTTATTAGTTGCTTCATCCCCATTAACGAGATCTTCATACCATGCAGACGAAGATTTTAAAAAATTAAAA
>CAZUWS010000071.1:0-3897 GCA_964624295.1 uncultured Candidatus Pelagibacter sp.
AGTTAAACTTATAACGTCAGCTAAAGGTAGATTTCTTAAAGCAACAAATAAAGCAATAATAGCAATTGTTCCGCTAACTGCTCTAAAAGTATGAAGCATTGGTCTTTTAGTTTTATAAAAAGTAAAAATTTTATCTCTAGGTATTAAAAAAAAGATTGGTATCATTCCGAAAAAAAACCGCATGAATAAAACTTGTCCAAATGGAACATCATTTAAGTATTTAACTATCAAATCCATACTGCTGAAGCAGATTACTGATCCAACCATGTATAAAACCGCTTTTTGAGATTTTGTGAGCAAATTTACCGCCTTTAATTAATTTAATTAACATATTAGAATTTCAATACAATGGAAACTGGAATATTTGCAGCAGGTTGTTTTTGGAAACCTGACCTAGAGTTTGAAAAGCTTGAGGGTGTTAAAAAAACTGAAGTGGGTTACTGTGGGGGTAATAACCCAAATACAACTTATGAAAATGTTTGCACAGGCAAAACTAATCATGCCGAAGTTGTTAAAGTTTATTATGACGAAAATATTATTTCCTATAAAGAATTATTAAACTTTTTTTTAAAAATCCATGACCCAACAACTCTTAACAGACAGGGACCGGACATAGGTACTCAATATAGAAGTGAGATTTTTTACACTAAAGAAGAACAAAAAGTAATTGCTGAAAAAGTTATAGAAGAGGCAAATGAAAAATTTAAAGGAAAAGTTGTTACAAAAATTTCAAAGGAATCTAATTATTGCAAAGCTGAAGATTATCATCAAAAATATCTTAAAAAGAAAGGAATGTTGTGAATTTAGTTACAACCGATTGGTTAGAATCTAATTTATATAAAGTAAAAATATTTGATGCCAGTTGGCATATGCCTTCTACAAAGCGTAATGCTAAAAAAGAATATGATGAAAAACATATTAGAGGAGCAATATTTTGGGATGTTAATGAACATAGCAATAAAAACTCGCCTTATCCGCACATGATGTCTAATTCGGATTATTGGAGCAAAATGTTATGGTCCTACGGAATTAAAAATGAAGATCACATTATAGTATATGATTTCAGTGATTTGTATAGCTCCTGTAGATTATGGTTTGCCCTAAAATATTTTGGTCATCAAAAGGTTTCTGTTTTAGATGGTGGATTAAAAAAATGGCTCAAAGAAAATAGAGAAACTACAAATAAATTAGAAAAAATTCAAAAATCAAATAACTATAGTGTAAATGAAAATACTAAATGGATTAAAAGTAAAAAACAAATTAATGAAAACATTAAAAATTTTTCTTTCCAAACAGTTGATGCTAGAAGTCGTGAACGTTTTGAGGGAAGGGTAGATGAACCTCGTCCTGGATTAAAAAGGGGCTGCATCATGGGCTCAAAAAATATTCCTTTTAAAGATTGTATTAACTCCGAAACAAACACTTTTAAGAAAAAATCTGAATTAATTAAGATTTTCAATCAAAATAATGTAGACCCCTATAAGCCCATGGTTTTTACTTGCGGTTCTGGAGTCACGGCTTGTGTTTTAGGTATGGCATATTCTTTGATAAGTGATAAAAATGCTGTGATTTATGATGGTTCTTGGTCTGAATACGGAGAAAAATGAAAAGATCTAAAAAAGTAACTATAGGAATTATAATATTTTTTATCATCGTTGCGACTGTAATTGGTGGTAGAACAGCGATGGGTATTTATTTTAAAAAAAAATTTGGTAAACGCCCTCCTCCAGGAGTTATAGTAGAATTAGTTTCTGAAAAAAAATTTAATCAAACCATTGAAAGTTATTGTACTGCATTGAGTAGCAAAACTACTTCTTTTAAAATTAAAAAAAATGATCTGTTGGAACCAATAAAGTTTCAAAAAAAAGTTAAAAAAGGTGGTGTAGTTGCCAAATTACAAAATAAAACTATAACAGCACCATTCGCTGGAACAATAGGCACACGAGGCATAAGTTCTTCTATTTTAGGCACTGACTCCATAATGGTAACCTTGGATGATGCCAATAAAATACTTTGTGATTTACAGATTCCTGAGGTATTTGCTGCTGTCCTAAAAAAAGATTTACAAGTTAATGCAAGATTTCTAGCTTACAAAAACAAATTATATAATGGAAAAATCGTTTCTCACGCCTCTCGAATAGACGCACAAACACGTAGTATTTTAGCCAGAGCACAAATAAATAATGAAAATCTTGAAATACTTCCTGGTTCTTTACTTGATATTGAGGTGTTCTATAATAACGAAGAAGCACTTTCCGTAGCAGATACAAGTATCATTTTTGAAGATGAGAAAAAATTTGTTTATAAAATCTTAGATAATAACAAAATTCAAAAGACAGAGGTTCTAACCGGAATAAGAAAAGATGGAAATCTTCAAATTTTAGAAGGCTTAAGTCCTAATGATCGGGTAATTAAAGAAGGACTATCCAGACTTAGTGACGGAATGCTTGTTAGACCTATAGTAAAATAAAATGCATAATTTTTGTCTGCTTAATATAAAAAGGCCAGTTCTAAGCTCTGTTTTTTCTCTATTGCTTGTAGTGTTTGGTCTTTATACATTTTTTGAAATCAGTACTAGAGAACTACCAAAAAATCTTCAGCCCCCTGAAGTAGTTATTTCAACTAAATATACAGGTGCAAGTCCTTCAATAATTGCATCTGAAATCTCAGAGCCTATTGAACTAGCGGTTGGTGGCGCAGAAGGTATTAAGTCAATTGATACATTATCAGAAATTGGAAGAAGCACTGTAAAAATTGAATTTTTTACCAACATTGATGTGGATGACGCTGCCAATGATATTCGAGAAAGAATAGCTAGAATTATAGATAACTTGCCTGAAGACAGTAAGGCTCCCGAAGTAAGAAAAGCTTCAGCGGGATTTTCTACTAGTATGTGGTTATCAGTAAGCAGCACTTCATGGAATTCTTTAGATATTGGTGACTATGTGAAAAGAAATTTGGTTGATGCTTTTAGTTCTGTTCCAGGAACAGGAAGAGTAATTGTTGGGGGAATAAACGAAAAAGCTGTAAGGGTTTATCTTAATCCAGTTAAACTCAGTGCAAATGATTTGGATATTAGAGAAGTAGAAAGTTCGATCAGAAAAAATAATGTTGCTGTGCCTGCAGGCACAATTGAAGCAAGCAACGTAGATCTTACCCTTGATCTTGGAAAAACCTACACAGATATTAATTCTATTAAAAAACTCCCGATAAAAAAAATTAAAGGAAAAATAATAACTTTAGGAGATTTAGGAGAAGTCAAGTACGGTCCAGTTTCTGAAAAAACTTTATTCAAAGCACAAAGTCCGGATGCATTAAACGAAAATACCGTTGGAATAGGTGTATATGCACGAACAAACGAAAGTACCGTTACACTTTCAAAGAATATAAGAAAAAAAATTGAAGAAGTAGAAAAAACACTCCCTGCTGGCCTTAAATTGTCGGTAAGTTTTGATAGAGCAACCTATATTAAAGAAGCCATTCAAATGTGTTACCAATCAATCATTTTAGCTTTAGCTTTAGTTGTTGGAATTATTTATCTTTTTTTAGGAAACATAAGAGCCACAATTGTTCCGGCTGTAACACTGCCTGTCAGTTTAATCGGTGCTTGTCTTGGTTTATGGATTTTTGGTCTTACCATCAACGTTTTTACATTACTTGCTATCATACTAAGTGTAGCCATCGTAACTGACGATAGTGTTGTTATGACAGAATCAATTTATCATAGGGTCGAACAAGGAGATACTTCTCTTGCTGCAGCAGCTACAGGATCTAAAAATGTTATTTTTGCCATTTTATCAACTAGCATCATACTTTTAGCAACTTTTGCTCCTCTATTATTTATTGGAGGAATTAGCGGAACTTTATTCAGAGAAATGGCAATAACACTTTCAATTA
>CAZUWS010000072.1:0-3811 GCA_964624295.1 uncultured Candidatus Pelagibacter sp.
AAGATGTCCAACACCAGTTAATGATAAAGCTTCATCTATAGCATCATCTTTAAGGTTTTCTGTTAAGACCATAAAATCATTAACCCTGAGTGGTAATGTCCAATCTATCGAAACTTTTTGAGGAACATATCCAACTTTGTTAGTATATTTTTCAACCTCACCATCAATTTTCTTATAAATACCTAAAGCAATTTTTGCTGTTGTGCTTTTCCCAGAGCCATTGGGACCTATCAGTGTTACAATTTTACCTTTTTCAACCTCTAGTGACACACCCTTAACCAACCACTTATTATTTTGTTGATAGCCAGCGTTCTTTAATTTCACCAATGTATTATTATTTGATCCCATTTTACTGCTTGACATTCCAATGTTATATTATTACATACTGTTATATTATAACAAACTATTAACACTTAAACTATGAAAAATCTAAAAAAATTACCATTTATCTTATCAATACTATCATTCTTAACTTTTTTTACATCAGCAAATGCTGAAATAAAGGTAGTTACATCAATAAAACCCATACATTCATTAGCTAGTTATTTAATGGAAGGTGTTGGTAGTCCAGATTTAATAGTTGATGGATATGCTTCACCCCATGGTTTTGCGTTAAAGCCATCACATGCAAAAATGTTACAAGAAGCAGATCTTATTTTTTGGGTAGGTGAGGGTTTAGAAAATTTTTTAGAAAAACCATTAAAATCAATAGCTAAAAAAGCTGAAAAAATTGAACTATTAGAAATAAAAGGATTAAAAAAATTAAAATTTAGAGAAAAAAATATTTTTGATGAACATGACGATCATGGACACGAAGAAGAAGGACATGAAGAAGATGGTCATGATGATCACGGACATGATGAAGATGGTCACGACGATCACGGTCAAGAAGAAGATGGTCATGATGATCACGGGCACGAAGGCCATGCTCACGGTGAGTACGACCCACATATTTGGTTAGATCCTGCTAATGCAAAAACAATTTTAAATGAAATGGTTGAGCATTTAATAGAAAATGATGAAAAAAACGCATCTATTTATAAAAGCAATTTAGATAAAGCGTTAAAAGATATTGATAAACTTATTAGCGATGTAAATAGTGAGTTAAATCAAAATATTTCATTTATTGTATTTCATGATGCTTATCAATACTTTGAAAATAGATTTAATGTTAAAGTATTAGGTGCATTTACAGTTAATACAGATGTTATGCCTGGAGCTGAACAGCTATCAGAAATTAGAGAAATAATTGAGCACGATAAAGTTGGTTGTATATTTTCAGAACCACAATTTAATCCAGATATAATAAATGCTGTAGCTAAAGATATGGACATAAAAACTGGAGTTTTAGATCCATTGGGTGCTACCCTAGATCCAGGCAAGGGATTATATTTTAAATTGATAAAAAATATGTCCAACTCATTTAAAGGTTGTTAAATCAATAATCTAAAAAAAAATTGTATTTTCATTAAAAATAATATTTAATGAATTTGTGAGTACTGTTTCCCTAAGTTTAGATGAAATATTTAATTTAGCTAAAAAAACTCTTTTAGCTAATGGTTGTGATGATGAAACTGCATCAATTCTTTCAGATTTAATAATGAAAGCTGAGAGAGATGGTTCCTTGTCTCATGGTTTATTTAGATTACCAGCTTATGTTTCTGGGCTTAAAAGTGGAAAAATAAACGGCAAAGGGAAACCAGAAGTAAAAAAAATATCACCAAGTGTAATTAAAGTTTTAGGAAATAATTGCTTAGCTCCAGTTGTTTTAAATAAAGGTATTCCAGAACTAATAAAAGCTACTAAAGAAAATGGTATAGCTGTTTTAGCTATAAATAATTCACATCACATGGCTGCTATGTGGCCTGAAACTGAAATGATAGCAGAGCAAGGTCTTGTCGCGTTTGCCTGCACATCTTATAAACCGATGGTTGCTCCAGCTGGTGGAAAAAAATCTTTATTTGGGACAAACCCAATTTCATTTGCTTGGCCTAGAAAAGGAAAAACTCCAGTTGTTTATGATATGGCTACAGCATCTATGGCAATGGGCGTGTTTCAAGTTGCAAAAATTGAAGGGTATAAAGTTCCTTTAGGAACAGGTTTAAGTAAAGATGGAAAAGAAACTACCGATCCAGGTGAAATAGCTGACGGAGGAGTTCTACTACCCTTTGGGGGTTATAAAGGATCAGCTATAGCTATGATGGTCGAATTATTAGCCGGATCATTAGTTGGAGATAATTTTAGCTACGAGACAGCAGCCAAAGATAATAATGACGGAGGTCCACCAAGCGGAGGTGAATTTATATTAGCTATTTCTCCTGATAAATTATCTGAAAACGATTGGGACAAACACTCTAATGAATTTTTTGATAAAATGAAATCTATGGACGGTGTCAGACTACCAGGTGAGAGAAGACACAAAAATAGACTTGATAAGGGTCCAAGAAATATAAACGAAGAATTAGTAAATAAAATTAAATCTTTAAGCTAATTCAATTTCAATAGGAGTATGATCTGAAGGTTTTTGTCTACCACGTGGAAACTTATTTATTTTAACATCTTTAACATTGTTAATTAAAGAATTTGAAACTAAAAAATGATCAATTCTCATTCCATTATTTTTTTGCCAAGCACCACTTGTATAGTCCCAAAAAGTATAACCCTCTTTATCTGGATGAATGTAACGATAACTATCATTAAAACCTAAATTTATAATTTCTCGTAATTTTTTTCTTACTTCTAATCTATACAAAGCATCATTTTCATAACCTTTTGGATCATGAACATCTTCAGCACTAGGTATTATATTAAAATCACCTCCAATAATTATATTTTCATTTTTTTTTGAAAGAAGTTTTAGATTTTTTATAAAACTATCGAGCCAATATAATTTATAATCATATTTTTCAGTATCTACTGGATTACCATTTGGTGTATAGATATTTATTAACTGTATATTTTTTTTTTTAAAATTGAATTCAGCTTTTATTATCCTAGATTGTTTTTTCTTATCATTGATAATATCATTTTTTAAATCTGAAATTTTTTCTTTAGATAAAATTGCTACGCCATTATATGCTTTTTGTCCAAATACATAGCTATTATAATTTAAAGATTTTATTTCATCATAAGGGTAATTTTTATCTTCAGTTTTAATTTCCTGAATCATTAAAATGTCAGGAGAAAATTTTTTAAGATATTCTGTTATATTTAATATTCTTGCTCTAACTGAATTTACATTCCACGAGCTAATTAACATTAAAGAGAAAAAGATACACCACAACCACAAGAAGATTTAGTTTGTGGGTTACTTATCTTAAATGAATTACCTATTAATTCTTCTACGTAATCAACCTCAGAACCTTTAAGTAAATCTGCGGAAGCTTTATCAATTAAGATATTTTGATGAATTAAATCATCTTTTTGTGCATTTTTGTCAAAAGAGAAATCATACTGAAAGCCAGAGCAACCACCACCTTTAATAGCGATTCTAAAAAATGACCCTTTATCTTTTTGAGACAACAAACTATTGATTTGTTTTATAGCTTTATCTGTAAATTTAATTTCTTTAATCATTATTGAACACTGCTATTACTAATATAATATTTATTTTCCAAGTTTAAAGATGAAAAACTATTCAAAATTAGGCCAATTTAAAAGCAAGGGTAGATTATTTAAAGAACCTTTGAATTATTACAGAACACCCTTCCAAAGAGATAGAGATAGAATTATTCATAGTGCCTCTTTTCGAAGATTGAAACATAAAACCCAGGTATTTGTTAATACAGAAGGCGACCATTATAGAACCAGA
>CAZUWS010000073.1:0-3787 GCA_964624295.1 uncultured Candidatus Pelagibacter sp.
AGTCGTGGAACAGGCACTAAAATATTACTAAAAAGTACCAAATTAGAGGAAGTAAGACTGCTGTTATGAAAAGAAATACCATCAACCATCCTGTGATTGTTCTAACTACTGGATTTCCCCTTTTTACAAATATTTCATAACTTCCACATCTTGGACAGGATTCTTCAAAAATTATATCTGATTTAGGTCCTTCCCCAGAGAACTCAAAATCGCATTCTTGACATTTTAGCATAGTTTTAGCATCTAAGTTTATTATATAAAAACAAACAGTTATTGCATGATTCAGAAACGTATTCTCGCAATTCAACATATTGACATTGAGACTCCGGGAATAATTCTTGATTTTATGTCCAAAAAGAAAATTACTTTTGATTGTATAAAAATAGAAAATAATAATATAGATCTTTTTGATTATGATGGGCTTATAATTATGGGAGGTCCTATGAGTGTTAATGAGAAAACTCAATATTCGTTCTTAATACTGAAATAGAATTGGTTAAGCATTATTTAAAACTTCAAAAACCAATACTTGGAATATGTTTAGGAAGTCAAATCATTGCTAGTGCATTAAATAGTTTGATATACAAAAATTCAAAGCAAGAATTGGGTTGGCATGAGGTTTCTTTACATCAAACTAAAGATACAATATTTGAAAATATAGACAATAATTTTCTTGCTTTTCATTGGCATGGAGACATATTTCATTTACCTGACAATGCAATAAAAATTGCATCGAGTAAAATTTCTGATATACAGGCATTTGTATTTCAAAAAAACTGTTATGGAATATTATTTCATCTTGAAGTTACAAATGATATAGTACAAAATATTGTTAATAAATTTGAGTCAGATCTAATTCCCGAATCAATTAATAAATCAATTATTCTATATGATTTGGAAGAAAAAATAAAAAAAATTAATGATAATGGAAAAATTATATTTAATCGTTGGTTGGATTTAATTTAACAAAATTTTAGGATACAACAAACAGCCTCTTTACCGAGGTGTAAGATTCTCAAGAATCTTCTGTTAGCTGAAATCCAAAATATATAATGTATTTATCGAATTTAAAGTTACCGGATAACTGTTAATCATACATATCGTACTCGATATCGACGTCGATATTATTAATTTATCTTATTAATTCATAAACAAGAAGCAAAATTGCTCCTAAAAATATCATTCCTGTGATAATTATGGCTTTTTTAAATATTGGATCTGATAACAACATTATGTTTTAAATTATTTTCATAAATATTTATCATTTATGAAATTTCATTTAAAGTTATATTATAATATTTCATATATTTTGCTCAATTATGTGTAGTGAATATAATACAAAGATGGAAGAATTATCATTACAAATCATTATTGAAAAAGATAAATTACAAAAATTAAAACATAGAGATTCTGTATTTACTATCAATTTTGTTCATGAATCTCGCGATGATATTATTAAATTTGATCAGATATTAGGTAGAACTCGAAATTTAATAAAAAGAAAAATTAATCAACTTCAAACTGAATATTACTACTTTAGGAATATAAATTTATGAATTTGTTTAATAATATTTTGAATAGTCGTACAGTTAATCTTACAACTTTTCGTAAATCAGGAATTGCAGTTCATACTCCTGTTTGGATAGTTAAAGATGGAAATATTGGCTATATAAGAACTTATAAAACCTCAGGAAAAATTAAAAGATTAAAAAATAATCATAAAGCATTCATTGCAACATGTACAAATTCAGGTAAAATCACTGGTGATAAAATTGAAGTTAAAGCTGAAGTACTTGAATTAGATCGTGAAGAATATTATAAGATTTCAAATAAAATAAAAAAGAAATATAATATAATATATATATTGATTAGTATATTTAGAAATATTAGTTATGAAAATAGTCAAATTATTATTATAAAAAAGAAATAATTTATCTATAATATTTAGAAATTCTTTTAATAAGTTTATAAATTAAAGCAATGGGTGGAAATGCCACTATCCATAATAGTGTTCTTTTAGGATTAAAAACTGACATAATTAAAGCAAATATATAGGAATATCCAATTACGTATAAATATTTTATACCTGGAATGGAAGATTCGGGTTCAACCGGTATCCTTCCTATACCATATGGAAAAATTTGTAATATATCTAATATTATGTATGCTAAAAAAATTGTTAAAAAATAAATTTTAAATTTACGTTGAAATTGATTTATTCTAAAACTAATTTTTTTAAATTTAATCACCCTGTTTTTTTATAATAATTCTTTTGCTTTTTTAATTATTAACTTTGTAGTATTAAGAATATTTTTTTTATCATCTTCCGTTAATGTTTTTATATTTTCATCGTCAGTCCAAATACTCAACATTATTCCTAATTCATTATGGATTTTTTTAGCTTTAATTATATTATCTTTGCTAGCATTAGAATAAATAATATTCTGATTTAATATTTCTTTCATATTATTTATTTCAATAAAAATATCTTCAGACATATGCTTATATAATTATAATTAGATATGACAAATATGCGTATCGAAGACGACGATGAATTTGACGACGAAGAAGATGAAGAATATGAATGGGAAGACGACGAAGATAGTGACGATATTGCATATAAAATACTCTCAGGTTCAGAATCTAAAGTAGAACGAGAACTTAATATTTTATCCCAAGAAGGTTGGACAATTGATGAAATGAGTGCATTTGATTCAAATAATGGAACTATTATTGTTTTAGTTATGTCAATTGTTGCAGAAAATTCATTTCAAGCTGAAATAGATAGGGCTAATAGTTTATTATATCCATAAAAATATCTTTTTTATTTTTGATTATCACTCATGATAATCAACAATATGTGTTATATATATTAAAACAATATTTTTACTATAGAATTCACGAAGGTTATTTTTACCTTATGGTTCAGTTGAATTCGATATCTCCCCGAGATATTTCATCTCGGGCTAATTATTTTGTATTAATTTTTAATTTAGTAAATGAATTTTCAGCCCATTTAATATAATTTCTATTGTTTTTTCGGTATTCAATAGCATCTTTACAGATTTTATGTATTGATTCAGAATTCTCTTCCCAATAATTCTGCAACTTCCTTGGGATCTTTATATAGCAAGGCGGCTCGTCGAGAAACAACATTGATCTTGCTAATGTAAAAATATCTGTTGATTTTTCCGTCATTGGTAAATTTCCTTTGAATTGTAATAAATGAGTTAGTTCATGTCCAATTGTAAAATATGTTAATCGTCTAGGATTTAATCTAATTTTATAATTATCTTCCCAAGTTGCATTTCCATCATTAACATGAGTTATTCCTAATGTAATTTTATCATCAGATAATTCTGGAAATTGACTTAATGATTCATTAACCATGGATATAATTTTATTTTTAAATCTAGCAGGTGCTGTGTCGAGTGATTTTAAAATTTTAATATTAGGATTAACTTCAAAATTAATTTTACGATCATTAATTTGAATAAGTAATATTGGTCTTTGACCTTCATTCCAATAATCAAATTTGGAGATCATTAATTTGTTTATTCCAGTGTATGCATTAAACCAATCAATATATGATTTTGTATCTGCAGTAATTAAATCACAGTTATTTTTTAAACAATATTTTGCAATATTCAAATCACTTATGTTATTACTCATTAATTCTTCTGAAGAATTATTTTTTCCAATTATGTTTATATCATCATACTGTGACTTAATTTTAGACATATTTCGATAAGCCCAACCAATAATATCATGATCAATTATTACACTT
>CAZUWS010000074.1:0-3186 GCA_964624295.1 uncultured Candidatus Pelagibacter sp.
TTTTCAGGATTTACTTCAATCGACTTTTTAAAAGCAGAAATTGCATTTTCAAATTCACCCTTTGAGAAATATATATTTCCTATGTTGTACATAGAAAGATTTTTTTTAGGTTCAATCTTAAAAGATTCTGTATAAAATTTTATAGCTTTTTCAAAAATTTTTTGATCGTGAAAACATTTTCCATAATTGTAAAGTAGCAAATGATCATCTGGTTTTATTTTTAAACATTTTTTGAAAATATCCTCTGCTTTTTTATATTCTTTAATCTGAGATAATAAGGTTCCATAGTTTTGTAAAACAGCCAAATTATTTGGACTCGTTTTTAAAAGGCTTTCATAAATTTCTTTAGCCTTTGAAAAGTTTCCCTTACTGTGATGAAGAACTGCAGTTTTAAAAATATTTTCTGTCACAACTATTTCTTAATTGCTCTTAATAATATTATATTTGTTATGGATAAAATGACTGCTACTAAAACGTCTAAAAGTGGACTAGCGGCAGGATATCCATAATTCCACAAAATAACAAATAACAGCCAAATAAACCAAGAGGTAATTTCAATATTTTTCATTTTTGATTTTTTTTAAAGAAAATTTTATTTAAAATAAAAGCTAATGTTACAATAATAAGAAATCCAGCTATAGGTAAATAAATTTCTGGGGAGCTGGCTACTTTCATGAAAGTAAGTTCTGTGTTCTGGTCTATAACATTTTCAATACCAGAACCAATGGCTACCGTAACAAACATGGAAGGTAAACTACCAACAGCTGTTGCTATAAAATAATTTTTTATTGGCATATTAAATAGAATTGGTAAAACATTCTGTATAGCAAAAGGTGTTCCTCCCCCGCCAACAAAACGAAAAAACATAAAATAAAGAGTGCCGTTTTTATTAAAAACCTCTCTGAGTTTAGAAAATTTTGGAGCCAGTTTTTCTTCTATAAAGTCTTTAAAAAAAGCACCCGCTAAAACATAAAGAAGTGTTGCTCCGATACTTGTAGAAATAAGAACTATTGATATGCCCCACCACTTACCGAAAACAAATCCACCAAACACAAGTAGTGGCATTGCAAAGCCAAGAAAAAGTACCCAAATAATGCAAATAATAAAAAAAGCTATTGCCAAAAATAAAAAGTTTTCCTCTTTATATTGGAAAATTATATCTTTGTTTGATCTTATAAATTCATAGCTAGTTAAATCTTTAAGATCAATTGCAGAAAATAAAAAATAAAGACCTATAGAAAGTAAAGATAAATAAACTGCACCAATTGTTAGTTTTAACTTTCTAGAAGTTATATTCATAAATTAACTTTTAACTGTACTTATACAGTCTTATTCCCTATAAATATCAAAAAATTTAATAGGAACCAAAGAAATCTTATGAAGAGAACCTACCAACCAAGTAAACTGGTCAGAAAAAGAAGGCATGGTTTTAGATCTAGAATGTCAACAAAAGCTGGTAGAAAACTTTTGTCAAGAAGAAGATCAAAAGGCCGGAAAAGACTTTCAACTTGAACTAAATAATGACAAAGCTTGAAAGTTTAAAAAAAAGCTCACATTTTGAAGCGGTATTAAAACATAGAGTTATTAATAACGATTTGTTTACTATATATCGTACAAGGAACTTTATTAAAAAAACCAAAGAAACTAAAAAACTATATATTAGTTTTGTAATGAGAAAAAAAGTCGGTAATGCTGTGAAAAGGAATAGGATTAAAAGAAAATTAAAATCTATTGTTCAAAAATTATTAAAAATGAATAATTTAATAAATTTGAATTATACATACATAGTTTTTGGAAAAGAAAAAGCATATGTAGAATACCATGATTCTTTATTGGAAAAGATGAAGAAAAGTTTTAAAAGAATGGATGGTGCAAGACTATGAAAATCGTTAATTGGTTTGTAATAAACCTGATAAAATTTTATAAATTTTTTTTATCGCCACTGTTTGGACAAAACTGCAGATTTCTTCCATCCTGTTCTGAATACTTTATTGAATCGTTAGAGACACATGGTTTAATTAAAGGATTTTGCTTAGGCTTTAAAAGAATATCTAAATGTCATCCTGTAAAATTCCTAGGAGGTAGTTCAGGCTTAGATTTAGTTCCAAAAAAACAAAATTTGAAAAAAAAATATTAAATGGATCTTAGAAACGTAATTTTCGCAATCGCTTTATCATTTGCAGTTTTATTTGGTTGGTCTGTAATTTTTGAAACACCTCAAAGTGAAGAGCAAAAAGCATCACAACAAAATGAAAGTTATCAAAAAAAAGATAGGCAAAACTCAGATGCTCCAAGTGTCAATATTGAAAATAAAAAGGTTCCTAATATTTTAAGAAAAGATGCGATTGGTTCTGGAAAAAGAATAAAATTTGAAAACGATAACGTCAAAGGTTCAATTGCGCTAGAAGGGGCTCTAATAGATGATATTGTTTTTAAAAAGTATAAATTAAAACTCGGCTCTGATGAGAGGGTAACCTATTTAAATCCAGCAGCGACAAACGACGGCTATTTCGTTGAAACAGGTTGGGCATCTAGCAATATAGATAAAATATCTATTCCCACTGCAAAAACTCTATGGCAAGTAAAAGGAAATAGTAAATTATCAGTGGGCAATCCAGTGATAATAGAATGGAATAATAAATCTGGATTAATTTTTAGAAAAAAAATTGAATTAGACGATAAGTTTTTATTTAAAATAACTCAAGAAATTCAAAATAAATCTAGTGAGAAAGTAGAATTATATCCTTATGCCCAAATAACTAGAAATCAAAAACCAGTTCTTGCCGCAGGATCTATGTCTGGAACCATGATATTGCACGATGGTTTTATTGGGGTCTTTAATGAAGATCTTAAAGAGTATGATTACGATGATATTCAGGATAAAAAAAAGGAACATAATGCAGAGAGTGGTTGGTTAGGAATAACAGACAAGTATTGGATAACAGCACTGGTTCCAGAAAAAAATCAATCTTTTAAGGGAGAATTTGTTTATAAAAATAGTTATAAAGCAAACTACATACTAAACAAACCGGTTGTGGTTCAGCCATCCTCATCAAAGACATCTGGTACAAAAGTTTTTATCGCCGCTAAAGAAGTAAAAGTCATTGACGGATATGCAGAATCGGAAGCTATTAATAAATTTGATTTAACTATTGATTGGGGCTGGCTCTATTTTTTGACAAAGCC
>CAZUWS010000074.1:3196-3636 GCA_964624295.1 uncultured Candidatus Pelagibacter sp.
ACTTTGGAATAGCTATAATTTTAGTTACAGCAGCTGTAAGACTGTTGTTCTTTCCACTTGCAAATTATTCTTTTAGATCCATGGCAAAAATGAAAATTTTGCAACCAGAAGTATTAAGGTTAAAAGAATTGCATAAAGGTGACAAAGTAAAACTTCAGCAAGAAATGATGGCTCTCTACAAAAGAGAAAAGGTTAATCCATTGTCTGGTTGCTTACCAATTTTAATACAAATACCTTTCTTTTTTGCAATCTACAAAATGCTCTTAATTTCTCTTGAAATGAGACACCAGCCATTTTTTGGTTGGATAAAGGACTTATCTGCGCAAGACCCAACTTCTATTTTTAATATCTTTGGTCTAATTCCTTGGGATCCTCCATCATTTTTAATTATTGGTGCTTGGCCTATAATGATGGGTGCAACCATGTATTTACAACAAAAA
>CAZUWS010000075.1:0-3630 GCA_964624295.1 uncultured Candidatus Pelagibacter sp.
GTTGATTGACATAATATAATATTTGATTCATAACCTTAAATTTTGACTCTATAATAGCATATGGATTGTTCTGGCTAGAATAAAGACGCTGGGTCAATGGCAATGCTACAATAAATCCAACCGTAAGGCTGATTAACCATGTCCAAAAAATATTTGTATTACTTTTTTTCATGAAGTGTTACAATCCAAAATAAACGACGGTTCTAATCGTAAACCCCCCAAGTGCTGACTTTGGCGAATCGTTTACAGGAATGTGTCCATTTAGCTTCCACTTACCCGCGCCTATGGTTCCTTTATTATAGCCGGCGCTAATTCTTATGCCCATTCTATCTAGAAATTGCCATTTTATAGCCACATAGGGTTGAAAATTGAAAAAGGTGCCGCTTAACTCCGTCATTGTCCCATTTACATTGATTGGGCGCAAACCATTCGCTCTATAAAGACCAGCTGTTTCTTCTAAATCATCGCTTTTTGCTCCACCAAGGGTGTCTAGCTCAACCATAACGTTTGATCCATCAAGATAACCATACATATTGGTGCTAAACTTTGACCATTGGGGTGTGCCTATGTGCTGGTCTACAGATAACGTGTATCGGCCAATGCCCATCAAGGCTCCAGCCATTACTTCTAGATCCCTATATACAGGGAAAACATATTCTATAGTCATTGCTCCCATTAAAAAATTAATTCTTGCTTTAACGGATAGTTTTTCAGAGTAAGCAAAAAGTGTATCTCCTTCTGCCTCCTTGCCAAGCGCTGGCTCTTGATAGCCGGCTTGATTGTCTCTATTCGCATAAAGAAACATATCATATACATTGCTAGCTTGTGCGGCGCCTATGCCAGCATACCCTCCCAGTCTCCACGGGCCTGTCATCTGCGCAAACCCCTCACCGCCATAAAAAACCAATGGTCGCGTGCCTAGTTGATTAACAGAAAAGCCCAAGCTATCAAGAATGGTTGCTCCCGGGACAGAATCTAAGACCATATACATAGTGCTAAATCCAATTCCCCCTCCATATTGGTTTTCTGTGGGATAAATATCACCCTGTGAAAAACCAATGGTTAAAGTTGTTATAATTATTGTTAGTATTTTTTTCATCTACACAAAATAGGGTTGAAACAATGAGTGCACAATTTATTCCCACTCTCTTGAAATAGGAAGGATAATTGTAATATAATAAACTAGCTTATTATGGTGTTTCTCTTGATATATTCGACGGTGAACAGCTATATTTACGTTATCCTCAAGGTAAGGGTATGCATATTACAAATAGTATTTATCTAATTTACGGCGCTTTTGCGCGCATTTTTCGACGATTGAGAGTTAAAATCTTAACATTATCTGTCGTTTTGTGTGGTTTTTTATCCGCTGATAATCTTTACGTATTTGGCACTTTTGATTTCAACCAAAACGGTAGAAGTGAAATTATAACAATAAGCCGGCTTGGTACATCCCTTGATTTTATAGAATTGAATCGTGACGGCGGTCACAATAAAATTTGGACATACGATGCTCAGAAAAATGGCGCCTCTATTTTAGATGCTAAATTCAGTGATCTAAATGACGATGGGTTTCCTGAGATTGTTATAATTCAGTCAAATGGTGATGAAAAAAATTGGATTAAGATTTTTGAGTGGAATGGTTTTGATTTTTCTCCTAACAATAATCCAACAATGAATGTAAATGGAGCTCAAGACAAAATCCGCCCTTCGAATCTTTCTGTCCTAAATAATGTTTTTGCATTATCAAAGTCTTCACCCACTCGTAGTATAGAGGTTTTTAATCTCGAAATTGTTGATGTTTCGGGTAAAATTTCTAAATCAAAAACATATACTCATCCTTTGGTTTCAAATGGATATGGCCCTGTTTTTACCGGTTTATTTTCTACAAATGGTGATGTTTTCTCAGCTTTAATTAGCCCTGAAAGCAATGTGCTAAAAACAAGCCTTTTTTCTATTGCAAGCCCAGATCGGTTACCCATATCTGATTTAATTGTTACTAATGGGGCTCGTGTTATTTTAGGTCCTTATATTCAAGCTTTTGATGAAAACAAAGACGGCAACCAAGAACTCTTAATTCCTTTTGCAACCGGTGAGGTTTATTTACTTTCAATGGAGGGCGACTCGGTATCATTTATAGAAAGCAAACTAAGTCAAAAGGGGTTGTTTAGTGAAGTTTATAATGAAGATGGAATAAACAATATGTTGCTCGCGCGCGTTGAGCTAGGTCTTTATGATAATAGCCCTTTTGATTTTGGTTCTTCATCTCAAGACTCTCTTCTTCTGTTTGTTTCTGACACCTTAATGTTGGGCGATACCTTGCGCCGCCCCGTCCTAGCGGATAACGACAACGTTTTTTATAGTTTTAACTGGCAATCACCACCTCCGATAGGCATGGTTTTTAACCCCCAAACAAACACCATAAACTGGGTGCCAACAAGAGAAGATATTGGGGTTGTTGATTTTTCATATAAAATTGATATTCGCATAAAAGAAGAGGTTATTAGTGGATTAGATGATTTTGGTGATACGCACCAGTTATATCCTATTTTAGAAACAATATTGGATTCCTCTGTTTTGTTGGTGGGCGACACAACGAAAATACCGGAGCCTGTTGTCATTGTCCCAACAATGTTTCATGGTATTAGTGTTACCTCTACAGATATTGCTGATAGCAACCGGTTTATATTTGAAGGGGAGGCTCCCTTTAGCACAACCACGTTCAACAAAAATGGTCTAATTACCGTTGGTGTAAGCGCTGATTTAAGCACGATTAAACAAAACAAGTCCGGTTCTTTTGTTTTTAAATCATCCCAAGAAAAGCCCGGATCGATAATGACCCTTTCATTAATTCATGATCTTTCTACCAATATTTTTTATGCAACTCTTTCTGGGTCTAAAGACACCTTGAATCAATCTTTTGATCCTGAGGGATGGCAGACCAATCTTTATGAGTATCCAGAATATTTTTTCGAGGGGTTTCCTGAAACGATGGTGCTTGATACGCTTGATGGTGGTGGGTTGTCGCTGATGTCAACGGGCGAAAAAAAGTCTGGTACGGTAATACTTCATTCTCCTTTATATGCCAAAGACCATTCTATTGAATTCTCATATTTTGGTGGGCGACCTTATGCGGTAAGGGGAAATATTAATGTAAAAGAAGACGGATCCCATAAGACACTCACAGAAATCGATTTTGAATCATCCTTTACACCTTTAAACATTAGTTCGTTGCTAGTATCAGCCAACAGAGACACTTTTGTGTTTGCTCTGGATTCGGTCCCTGACACATTAGAAACGCCTATTAATTATCGGTCTTTTTACTCTCCAGTAAAAATTATAAATGAAAAAATCAATGAGGACAGTTTTGATACCAATGAGCAACCAACCACTCCTACAACAACAGAAATAAAAGAGACAGAACCAACAGAACTGACCCCTATTGATCCAAACAGCGGGCTAGCCTCAGGGCAAAGTGACAGCTTGGATAATAACATTGTTGTGCCTGCTGATACCTCTTCAATATCTGTCGACAGTTTATTAATAACTGCTCCTGTTCTTGAGCCAGAAAGTCCAACCCTTCCTGACTCTGTAAAAACCCCATCAATAGAAATGCCAGCAGATAGCACA
>CAZUWS010000076.1:0-3570 GCA_964624295.1 uncultured Candidatus Pelagibacter sp.
CTGGTGCTGCTCCTGGTGCTGCTTTTGGTGCTGCTCCTGGTGCTGCTTTTGGTGCCGCTCCTGGTGCTCCACCTCCTGGGCCTGCTGGTGCTGCTCCTTCTGCTGCAGCTTTCTTATCAGCTGGAGTATGTCCTGAAAATTTTCTAGTTGGTGAAAATTCGCCTAACTTAAGACCAACCATTTCTTCTGATATAGTAATAGGAATAAAATTTTTTCCATTGTGTATTAAAAAACTGTGTCCAACAAACTCTGGAATAACAGTCGAATTTCTTGACCATGTTTTTATAGGAGCCTTCCTTGATTGATCCTTAAGTTTATCTATTTTCTTTAATAAACTTGGATGAACAAACGGTCCTTTCCAAATACCTCTACTCATTATTTTTCATTCCTTTTCTTTCTTCTCGAAATTATGAATTTATCACTTCTTTGAGGTCTTCTAGTTTTCAATCCTTTTGCCGACTGACCCCACGGTGATACAGGATTTCTTCCGCCTGCAGTTTTTCCTTCTCCTCCTCCATGCGGGTGATCAACTGGGTTCATTGCAACTCCTCTGGTTAATGGTCTTTTTCCCTTCCATCTGTTTCTTCCTGCCTTACCAATTTTAATATTTTTTTGATCTGGATTCGAAACGGTTCCTATTGTTGCTTTACAAGCTCTTCTTACTTTTCTTGTTTCCCCAGAAGAAAGTTTAATAATTGCGTATTCATCATCAAAACCTGATAAAGTAACTGCAGATCCAGCTGATCTAGCTAGCTTACCTCCTCCTCCCTCTACTAATTCTACATTATGAACCTGTGTACCTGGAGGAATATCACTTAAAGGCATACAATTTCCAATTTTCATTTCTTTTTTATTTCCTGAAACTATATCGTCTCCAACTTTTATATTTTGAGGACAAATAATGTAACTTCTTGTGTTGTCATCATACTTAATTAAAGCAATGTGTGAGGATCTATTGGGATCGTATTCAATTCTTTCAACTTTAGCTTTTATATCAATTTTATTTCTATGGAAATCTATAATTCTATATCTTTTCTTATGACCAGCTCCTTTTGCTCTTGATGTAATTCTTCCAAGGTTATTTCGTCCTCCAGAAGAAGTTTTTCCTCTTGTCAAAGATTTAAATGGAGATCCTTTCCAAAGATTTTTTCTATCAACAAGGACTGTAGTTCTGGTTGATTTTGTATATGGTTTGTATGTTTTTAATCCCATTTATTTATGCTCCTGTTGCAAGATCTATACTTTGACCTTTTTTTAAAGTTACAATTGCTTTTTTATATCCTTTTTTCTTTCCAATTTTTCCTCTTATTATTTTGGTTTTAGCTTTTTTCTTAACAGTATTTACTCTAATTACATTAACTTTAAATATTTTTTCAATATTTTTCTTTATTGATTTTTTTGATGCATGATTGTGCACTTTAAATGTAACTTTATTTTGCTCAGAAAGGCTTGTGGCTTTCTCTGTAATAACAGGTTGTAAAATTGAATCTAAATAATTAATTTTTTTCATTGGTTAATCTTTCTTGAATATTTTTTATTGAACTTGTTGTGAACAAGACATTCTTGTACCTAACAAGATCGTAAACATTAGTTCCTGACTCGTTAATTAATTTAACATTTGCTATATTTCTGACAGATTTAATTATATTTTTTTCTGTTTCTTTATCTGAAACAATAAGTACGTTTGATATCTTGTTTTTATTTAAAAATGTATTGAAGATTTTTGTTTTTTTAATTTCTTTCTTTACATCATCAAGAATGTAAAGCTCATTATTTGATTTCTTTTTTGAAATTGTTTGTGCCAAAGCAATTTTTCTAATTTTTTTGTTAATTTTTTTAATTTTATAATTGTCTCCCTTTGGCCCATGAGCAACTCCACCACCAACAAATAAAGGAGCTTTTCTGCTTGAGTGTCTTGCTCCACCAGTTCCTTTTTGTGCGTAGATTTTACGAGTTGAACCTACGATTTCGTTTCTTTGTTTTGTTTTGGCTACTCTTTTTTTAGAATGATTAAGCTGCCAATCAATGACATATTTTAAAAGTCTGTTATTAACTTTAAGACCAGCTAAATTATCAGATACTTTTAAATCCTTACCTTTCGTGCCATCAATAGTTAATACTTTGATATTCATAATTTATTTCTTTTTAGGAGGTTCCTTTTTTGGTTGAACTTTTGGTGCCGCTTTTTTTTCTTCAGTTTTTTTCGGTGCAGCTTTCTTAGTTGCTGCTTTTGCTGTTTCTTTACTTGCTTGAGCATATTTTTCAACACTTGTTTTTCTGACAAATGATTTTTTAGATTTTCTTAAATAAATTAGAGAATTTTTTGAACCTGGTATTGATCCTTTAATATAGATTAAACTATTTTCTAAATCAGATCTGACTACTTCTAGGTTTAAAATTGTTCTGAATTTTGCACCCATATGACCAGCCATCTTCTTACCTTTAAAAACTTTTCCAGGATCTTGGTTTTGACCAGTTGAACCGTGAGATCTGTGTGAAACTGAAACACCGTGACTGGCTCTTAGACCTCCAAAATTATATTTCTTCATAACACCTGCAAAACCTTTTCCAATAGTTTGTGATCTAACATCAATAAATTTAACGTCTTTAAATGATTCCAAACCTATCTCGTTTCCAGTTTTATACTCATCGGTTTTTTCAACTCTGTATTCTTTTATAATTTTTTTCGGTTCAGTGTTCATTTTTGCAAAAAAACCTTTCATTTGATTTGTAAGTCTTGAATTTTTGATTTTTACGTAACCTAATTTAACAGCTGAATAACCATTTTTTTCTTTAGTATATATATCTATAACCCTGCCTTTTTCGATTCTAACTACAGTTACGGGAATAGAAATTCCTGAGCTAAAAAACTCTCTTGTCATTCCTACTTTTTTTCCAATTAATCCTAAGCTCATAATTATATTTTTATTTCTATATCTACTCCTGATGCTAAATCTAATTTCATTAAAGCTTCTACAGTTTGTGGTGTGGGTTCAACTATATCAATTAATCTTTTATGCGTTCTTGTTTCAAACTGTTCTCTACTCTTTTTATCAATATGTGGTGATCTCAAAACTGTAAATTTTTCTATCTTTGTTGGTAAAGGAATAGGACCTTTTACTTGGGCTCCGGTTCTTTTTGCTGTATTAACAATCTCTTCCGTAGATAAATCTAAAATTTTGTTATCATAAGCTCTGAGATGTATTCTAATATTTTGTTTATCCATTTTTTAAGCCATTTTCTTTGTTACTTCATCTTGAACATTTTGAGGAACTTTTGCGTAATGATCAAAAAACATTGAGTACTGTGCCCTACCTTGTGACATTGAACGAAGATTGTTTATATAACCAAACATGTTAGCCAAAGGTACCATCGCACTTATAACGGTAGCGTTTCCTCTTTTATCTGTAGTTGATACTTGTCCTCTTCTGCTATTTAAATCTCCTATAACATCACCCATATAATCTTCTGGTGTTATTACTTCTACTCTCATCATCGGTTCTAAAAGCTTAAGGCCAGCTTTGGTACAGGCTTCTTTAAAACAATATCTTGAAGCTATCTCAAATGCCA
>CAZUWS010000077.1:0-3542 GCA_964624295.1 uncultured Candidatus Pelagibacter sp.
ATGCAGAAAAATTTACAGATTATGTAATAACAAGAGATGCTACAAAAATTTCAACAATGAGAGGTCGTTACGTTATTCTCTGTAATTATAAAGGTGGAGTTCTTAACGACCCTGTTTTAATGAGAGTAGCCGATGATGAATTTTGGTTTAGTTTGTCGGACTCTGACATCGGAAAATATTTGCAAGGTGTTAATTCTGATAAAAGATTTAAAGTTGAAATAGACGAAATTGATTCATGTCCAGTTCAAATTCAAGGTCCTAAATCAAAAGCATTAATGAAAGATTTAATTGGAGACCAAGTTGACCTAGACAACATGCCTTATTATGGTTTAGCAGAAGCAAAAGTAGGAGGTAGAAGCTGCGTTATTTCTCAATCAGGATTTTCCGGAGAAGCTGGTTACGAAATTTATCTTCGAAACGCAACTTTGTACGCAGAAGACATGTGGAATACTGTACTTAAAGCAGGAAAAAAACATAAGTTGATGGTAATAGCCCCAGCTCACCACAGAAGGATCCAAGCAGGAATATTATCTTGGGGTCAAGATATGGATCATGAACATAATCCTTTCCAATGTAATTTGGGTTACCAAGTATCTTTATCTGGAAAAGGTCAGTGGAACAAACAAGCAGATTATATAGGGAAAGAACCTTTAGAAACAATGAAGCAACAACTTAAAAATGGAGAAAAACCTTATAAGCTACAGCTTGTAGGTTTGGAGTTAACAGGAGGAAAACCAATAGAGGATTACGCAAATGATTTTTGGTTAATTTCAAACGCAAATGGAGGTAAGCCAGTTGGCTATATAACATCACCTTGGTATCACCCAGAAAAGAAAAAAAATATTGCAATGGGATATGTTCCATTTGAGGGCGATGTTAACAATAATGGCTTTCCAACTGGTAAATTTGGGAAGAAATACAAAGTTCACTTGCCAAAAAAATATTCTAGCAAACCCGTTGATGCAATGGTCGTTCCAGTTCCATTTACTAAGTCTTTTAATCCAAATACCAGAGAAGTTAAGAAATAATCACTGAATTGTATTTTTATCACCTTGGTCTTCGTAGAAACCAAACTTTGTGATCTTATTCAAGGTATCTGCTACCTCGTTTAAATCTGCTACTTCTAACAATTTCTGTTTTTCACTTACAGAGAAAGGAGAGATCATTGCCAATGTACAGATTTGTTGAAAAGTTTTAAGTTTAGAAATTTCTTTCCAATCTATCAACATTCCTTGTTGGTAAAAATATTTTTTTGAATTATTTATTAATTTTTTTAATAAATCATTTTTAACTTCATATTTTTTTAGATTTATATCATTTTTAAATTCATCATAATTTACAAAAAATTCTCTATAAAGTTTATTATTAACAATTTCTTTTTCTATTCTAAAACGCATTAACCCTTTAAGATTTATTAAAATTCTTCCATCAGCGGTTCGTTCATGTTTGTCAATTTTTCCTAAACAACCAACTTTAAACACATCGTCATTAATCTTTTTTGATTGTATCATTCCTATAAAACCGTTGTCTCTGAGAGAATCTTCAACCATGCTAAGGTATTTATCCTCAAAGATATTAAGAGGTAAATTAGTTTCTGGGAAAAAGATTGCACCCCTTAAAGGAAATACACATATTTTTTTTGGCAAAATATCTTTCATTTTGTTTTAAGCCGCTCTCCCACAACAGTGTTTATATTTTTTTCCTGAACCGCAAGTACAAGGTTCATTTCTGGATACTTTTCTTTTCTTAACTAAATTATTTTTTTCTACTTGTTCTTTTTTTTCCTCAACAACAATATTGGTATTAATCAGGAATTTTATGGTTTCAGCTTTAATTTTGAATAATAAATCCTCAAAAAGTTGAAAAGCTTCTCTTCTGAATTCAGCAAGAGGATCTTTTTGTCCATAACTTCTTAAACCAATTACTTGTCTTAGTTGTTCCAGGTATTGAAGGTGAGATCTCCATAAAAAATCCATAATTTGTAAAAAAATTCTTTTTTCAATTTCATTATTTTGATCTTCACCTAAAATTTTAATACGTTCATTTCTTTTTTCCTCAAAAGAAGCAATCAAATTTTTAATAAATTCTTTTTCATTCATTTTAGAAAATGATTCTATCTTTTTTTCATCAAATACATTTCCATAATTAGCTTTAACTACATTAGAAAAAACTTTTAAATCGTTACTTTTATTAAAATTTTGATGTGCTGATTCTAAATTTTTGTTGATTTCATTTAAAAAAGAAAAAATCATTTTTTTTACTTCTTTATTTGTTAAAATTTCTAATCTTTGCCCAAAAATAACTTTTCTTTGATCATTCATTACATCATCAAATTTAAGAAGAGTTTTTCTTATCTCAAAATTTCTTGCCTCAACTTTTTGTTGTGCTCTTTCCATTGCTTTATTTATCCATGGATGGTTAATTGACTCGTTTTTTTTTAAGCCAAGTTTTTTTAGCATACCGTCTATAGATTGCCCTCCAAATATTCTCATTAAATCATCTTCAAGGCTTATAAAAAATATTGATGATCCAGGATCGCCTTGTCTTCCGGATCTACCCCTAAGCTGATTGTCAATTCTTCTACTTTCATGTCTTTCTGTTCCGACAATACATAATCCGCCAAAATTTTTAACTTTCTCTTTATCAACTTTCATTTTTTCCATTTCTTCTGAAGTTTTCTTTTCCTCACTAACAAGAAAATTTTTATTTCCGCCTAACTGAATATCCGTACCTCTCCCTGCCATATTTGTTGCAATTGTTATCATTCCAGCCTTTCCAGCCTCCGCTATTATTTTTGCTTCACTCTCATGATGTTTGGCGTTTAAAACATTGTGATCTAATTTATTTTTTTTAAATAACTTTGAAATTTTTTCTGATTTTTCAATACTAGTTGTTCCAACAAGAACTGGTTGACCTGTTTTATTGCACTCATTAACTTTATTTAATATTGCGTTATTTTTTTCTTCTTCAGTTCTAAAAATTTGATCATTCATATCATTTCTTATCATTTCTTTATTTGTTGGAACGCTTATTACTTTCAATTTATAAATATCAAAAAGCTCTTCCGCTTCCGTCATAGCCGTACCAGTCATGCCAGCAAGTTTTTTATATAATCTAAAATAATTTTGATATGTTATTGATGCTAGTGTTTGATTTTCTTTTTGAATATCAACATCTTCTTTTGCTTCGATAGCTTGATGTAAACCATCGGAAAATCTTCTTCCCTCTAAAACTCTTCCTGTAAACTCATCTATTATTTTAACGCTACCGTCTTTAACAATATAATCAACGTCTTTTTGAAATAGAAAATTTGCTTTTAGTGCCTGGTTAATGTGGTGTACTAAATTCAAATTTTGTGGGTCATAAAAATTATTATTTTTTAAAATACCAGAGGTTTTAGACATCTTTTCTATACTATCAATTCCTACGTCGGTTAGAATTGCATTTTTATTTTTTTCATCTAAATCATAGTCTTTTTTTTCTAAGCTTTTTATAAATTTATTAGCCAGAAAATATTGATCAGATTTGTCTTCTATGCCACC
>CAZUWS010000078.1:0-3538 GCA_964624295.1 uncultured Candidatus Pelagibacter sp.
GGGTGTCCCCAAATATAATTGATGCATCCTTCAAAGCTTTAATAGATAGTTTGGACTACAAATTATACAAAGAAAAAGCACCAGCGAATGACTAACAAAGTTGGTTTTGTTCTTGTAAAACCTCAGCTACCTGAAAACATAGGATTTTGTGCTAGAGCTTTAAAAAATTTTGGTTTTAATAAATTGGATCTAGTTAATCCAAAAGAAAAATGGCCAAATAAAAAAGCAATCGCAACATCCGTTGGTGCTAATGATCTTCTTAAGAAATCAAAAATTTATTCTAATATCAAAACTGCTATTGATAATTATGATATTGTTTATGCTTCTTCAGCAAGAAAAAGAGATATCAATAAAAAACACCTTTCATTTAAACAATTTATTAAAAATATAAAGAAGAACAAACATAAGAAGATAGGCATTATATTTGGCCCAGAAGCCTCAGGTTTATCTAACGAAGATATCTCACATTCAAACTATATTTTTAAGATTCCAGTTAGTAAAAATTTTGAGTCAATTAATTTATCTCACAGTTTAATTATAGTTTGTTTTGAGCTATTTAAAGTTCTTAAACCAGGTTATTTAAAGAAACAGAAAAAATTGACAGATATTACAAGCAAAAAAACGTTTAATATATTCTTTGACTTTCTAGAAAGCAGATTAGAGGAAAAAGGGTTCTTTTCTCCAAGAGAAAAGAAAAAGATTATGCTCATTAATCTTAGAAATATTTTTGGGAGAATGGAGTTAAGTAATAAAGAATTGAGGATTTTGTCTAGTGTTTTTAGTAAATTATAAGAGTAATTGACAAATGTATAAGATGGATTATAAACGTTTTTTTTATGACAAAACGGATAAACGCTAAACATAAGGCAGACAGAAGGCTCAAAGTTAATTTATGGGGCCGACCCAAAAGTCCGTTTAATACTAGAAGTTATCCTCCAGGGCAGCACGGACAAAGTAAAAAAGGTAAACCGACCGACTATGGAATTCAGTTAAATGCTAAACAAAAACTAAAATCGTACTATGGAAATATTAATGAGAGACAATTTAGAAATGTTTATAGAAAGGCTATGAAGAAAAGGGGAGATACGACGGAAAACCTTGTTGGTCTTTTAGAAACTAGATTAGATACAGTTATTTATAGAGCAAAGTTGGCCCCAACAGTTTTTTCAGCGAGGCAGTTAATCAACCATGGTCATTTTAGAGTTAATAAGAAAAAAGTGAACATCTCAAGCTATATAGTTAAAGAAAATGATTTAATAGAAGTAAAAGATAAATCAAAAACTCTAACCATAATCGAAGGGTGTTTAAGCAGCAAAGAAAGAGATGTTCCAGAATATATTCAGTCAGACAGTAAAAATAAAACAGCCAAATTAGTAAGAGTTCCTAAATTTGCTGAGATTCCTTATCCCACTTTAATGGAACCAAAATTGGTTATTGAGTACTACTCAAGATAATAAAGATTTATTTTCTAAAAGTTTTTTAAGTTCGCCTTTTTCAAACATTTCTTTGACGATGTCACATCCACCTACAAACTCGCCTTTAACATATAGCTGAGGTATTGTTGGCCAATCAGTATATTCTTTTATACCCTGTCTAATTTCGTTGTTCGCTAAAACATTTACTCCCTCAAAATTAACTTTTAAATGTTTTAATATATTTGATACTGCCTTTGAGAAACCACACTGTGGCGCATCAGGAGTGCCTTTCATAAAAAGCACAACATTGTTTGAGTCTATAATTTCTTTAATTTTATTGTTGATCTCACTCATTTTTTTTCCTCAGTTGTTAGTGCAAGCGCATGTAATTCGTTTCCCATTTTCCCCTTCAATGCTTTGTAAACCATTTTGTGTTGTTCAACTTTAGATTTACCATTAAAGATTTTAGAAGATATTTTAGCAGAATAGTGATTACTATCTCCAGCAATATCTTTTAATTCAAGGGTTGCATCAGGAAAGGCACTCATAATCATTGTTGAAATTTCATTTTTAGTTAACGGCATTAAATTTATGATACCACTGATTGTTGCAATTATAAAGGTCATTTACTTTCATACTAAATTCTTTTTCAATTTCAAATACGTCATTTTGTACTTCAGCGACAACTTCAAAGAAAATGTTATTTTTTTTCAAAGAAGATTCGATTTTCTTAAGATTATTTTTATTAATCTCGAGTAAATACCTGCCTTGATCTTCAGCAAAAAAATATTCAACCGAGTTTGTTAGTCTTTTGGGTCTGTATATTTTTAAGCCCAACATAGAAGCCATAGACATTTCAGCCAGCGAAACAAGCATCCCCCCCGAAGAAATATCATGAGCAGACAATACAAGATTTTCTTTGATTAATTTTAAAACAGCTAAACCGTTATTTCTTTCATTCGTCAAATTTATTTCTGGTGGGGGACCATCGTTTATTGCAAAATTTTCTCTAAGAAAAACGCTTTGATCTATATGCCCAAGTGTTTTTCCCAAAACTATAATTAAGTTTCCAGTTTTTTTTATTTTCATATTTAAAATTTTTTTTATGTTATCAAATATTCCTATGCCCCCAATAACAGGTGTAGGAAATATACTTTTTGAATTGGTTTCGTTATAGAAAGATACATTTCCAGAGACAACAGGAAAATCTAAGTATTCACATGATTCTTTAATTCCATTAATACATTCAACAAATTCTCCCATGACGTTTGCTTTTTCCGGATTTCCAAAGTTTAAGCAGTTTGTAATAGCCAATGGTTTGGCTCCAACAGAAATTAAATTTCTCCAGTTTTCACAAACAATTTGTTTTCCTCCAGATTTAGGATCTGCTTTGCAATAATTTGCCGAAGAGTCTACAGAAATAGCTATAGCCTTATCTTTATTATGAATTCTGATTACAGCAGAGTCGTTACCAGACTTTTGTATAGTGTCGCACATAACCACTTGATCATATTGATCTGTAATCCAGTTCTTGTTCGAATGATCTGGTGAAGACAATATTTTTATAAGAGCATCTTCAATTTTAATTTTTTTTAAATCTTTCATTTTTGTTTTGTTTTTTGATAATTTAGGTTTGTTCCATTTTCTTTCATATAGAGGAGCTTTTTCTGAAAGAGCTACTATTGGAATGTCTGCTACTTTTTCGCTATCAAAATTTAAAACCAACCTATTAGTATCAGTTGTTTTACCTATAACGACAAAATCTAAATCCCACTTATCAAATATTTTTTTTGCCTCTTTTTCTTTTTTATCATCAAGTATGATCAACATTCTTTCTTGGCTTTCTGACAACATCATTTCATAGGGAGTCATATTGTTTTCACGACAAGGCACTTTATTTAAATTTAATTCAATACCCAACTTTCCTTTTGAGGCCATTTCAACACTTGAAGATGTTAGTCCTGCTGCACCCATATCCTGTATGGATATAATGGAGTTATCTTTCATTAATTCTAAACAAGCTTCTAATAATAACTTTTCTGTGAAAGGATCTCCAACCTGAACAGTCGGTTTTTTTTCTTCAGAGTTTTCATCAAATTCTGCCGACGCCATTGTGGCTCCAT
>CAZUWS010000079.1:0-3522 GCA_964624295.1 uncultured Candidatus Pelagibacter sp.
ATTTTAATAAGAAAAATGTTTATTATAGACCATGGGGTCGTTATGTTAATTTATTCGAGGGAAAGAATTTTTTAGTAAAAGAATTAATTGTTAATTCAAAATCTTCTATTAGTTTACAAAAACATCACCATAGATCAGAACATTGGATGGTTACACAGGGAAAACCCAGAATTACAGTTAATAAGAAAAAGTTTTTTAAAAAAGAAAATGATTCTATTTTTATTCCAGTAGGAACAATTCATAGAATAGAAAATTTATATAAAAAACCAGTTAAAATCATGGAAGCTCAAATAGGACCCATTTTAAAAGAAAGCGATATAGTTAGATATAAAGATATTTACGGAAGAGCTAGATAATTTCTAACTCTATAGGAGTGTGGTCAGAAGGTTTTAATTTGGATCTTGGTTTTTTGTTAATATTTACATTTTTTACATTATTTAGAATGTTGTTAGAAACTAAAAAATGATCAATTCGTAAACCATTGTTTTTTTGCCAAGATCCAGCTGTATAATCCCAAAAAGTATATTCTTGTTTATCTTTGTTCAGATGTCGATAAACATCGACAAAACCTAAATTAATTAGTTCACGAAATTTTTTTCTAATTTCTAATTTAAATAGGGCGTCATTTTCATATTTAGTGTAGTCATGAGAATCTATTTCATCTGGAAGAACGTTAAAATCACCTGCAATTATAATGTTTTTGTTTTTTAATAATGTTTTTTTTACTTGAAGAACAAACAAATTAAGCCAATTTTTTTTATAATCATACTTTTCGGTATTTATTGGATTACCATTTGGAACATAAATATTAATCAATTTAATTAGAACAGACTTGTTCTTTATATCACCCACAATAATTCTGGATTGATTTAATTTGTCTTTAATGAACCCAGTATCAACTTTATTAAATTTTATTTTAGATAAAAATGCTACCCCGTTATAACTTTTTTGACCAAATACATGAGAGTTATACCCAATGTGTTTAAAATCACTAATAGGAAAATTTTTATTCTCTGTTTTTATTTCTTGTAGCATTAATATATCAGGAGTAGATTGCTTAATGTAATCAAGAATATTTTGAATTCTTGCTCTTACGGAATTTACATTCCAAGAAACAATTTTCATTTAAACAGAAAAAGAAAGTCCACAACCACAAGAAGAGCTTGCTTGAGGATTATTTATTATGAATGAGTTTCCAATTAATTCTTTTTTAAAATCTACCACCGAACCATCAATAATTTTTAAAGAACTTTTGTCAATAACTGCTTTATCAAAAAAACTATCGTTAGCAGTAACTTTATCGTCAAAGGAGAATTTGTATTTAAAACCTGAACATCCGCCCCCTTGAACTGAAATTCTAAAATACATTTTTGAACTCTTTTTCATAAGAATTCTTTTAATCTCATCCTTGGCCGATTCTGTAAATTCAATTTTGTTAGTCATATTTAATAAATAATGTATTATACATTTTTATCACATCTTATGCAAAAAAATGAATATTCTAAATTTGCCACACCAATTAAATCCATTGGAAGGATTTATAGTGAGAAATCTAGTTTACTGAGATCCCCCTATCAAAGAGATAGAGACAGAGTAATACACTCTACGGCTTTTAGAAGATTGAAACACAAGACCCAAGTTTTTGTTAATACAACAGGAGATCACTATAGAACAAGAATAACACATTCTCTTGAAGTTTCACAAATTGCAAGGACACTTGGAAAAATTTTTAAATTAAATGAAGACCTATGTGAGACACTGAGCTTAGCTCACGATTTGGGGCATCCACCATTTGGACATGCCGGAGAAGAAGCTTTAAATGAATGTATGGATGATTTTGGAGGATTTGACCATAATATACAAACATTGAGAATTTTGACTTTATTAGAAAACAAGTATTATAATTTTCCAGGTCTAAATCTATCTATCGAAACATTAGATGGTTTAGTAAAACACAATGGTCCTGTTTTAAACACATCAAAATACCATCTTATTTTAGGTAAAAATATTTTTAAAAAGAAAATTAATTTTAATAGCAGTCCCTCAGTAGAATCACAAATTTCATCTATCTCTGATGATATTGCTTATAATAGTCATGATCTTGAAGATGGTTTAAAAGCATTGTTATTTCAAATAGACGATCTAGATAAAATACCCGTCATTTCTGATATAATTTACAAACACAAGAAGAAACTTAGAATGAAAGATAAAGAACTGGTATTAAGACAAATTGTTAGAGATATAATCAACGAAATGGTAAAAGATGTAATTATCAACACAAGAAAAAACCTACAATATGCAAAACTCAAAAATATTAATGATGTCTATAGGACAAAAATTCATTTGGTTAATTTTTCAGATAAAATGATTAATTTTGATTTATCTATAAAATCTTTTTTAAAGGCACGAATGTATAATCACAAAAGTGTTTTAAAAAAAACCAAACAGGGTCAAAACATAGTAAAAGCTTTATTTTTAAAAATAAAAAAAAATCCTACTAAATTTATAAAAAGAAGTGCTTTGCAGAATTTTTCAAAAGAAAGGTCTGTTTGTGATTTTATAGCAGGAATGACAGATAGATATGCAACAAATTTACACAATTCAATAAAATGAATTTATTCAAAACTTATTTAGAAGAAATAAAAAAAAAAATACTTAAAAATAAAAAAGATTTTAATATAAAATCTGCAGATGATTTAAAACAAATTGTAGTTGAGAATCCCCCAGAAAAATTTGATTTTGATTTATCATCAAATGCTGCAATGATTATAGCTAAATTAACAAGAGATAATCCAAAAAATACAGCTGACAAATTGAAAACAATTCTACTGAATGAAATAAAAGACTTTTCCGATATTAATATTGCTGGACCAGGTTTTTTAAATTTTAAATTAAACAATAAAGCTTGGATAAAAATTATTGATACTATTTATAAAAATAAAAAAAAGTTTGGATCAAATAATCAAAAGAAGAAATATAACATAGAATTTGTATCTGCCAATCCAACAGGACCAATGCATGTAGGTCATTGCAGAGGGGCAGTATTTGGAGATGTTTTATCTAATTTATTAAAATTTAGTGGAAACAAAGTTATTAAGGAATTCTATATTAATGATTACGGGAGCCAAGTTCAGAATTTTACCAGATCTATTTTTCTTAGACTAAGAGAAATAAAATATAAAGAAAATTTTCCAGATAACAAAGAAAATCTTTATGTTGGTGAGTATATTAAAGATATAGCTAAGAAAATTTTAAAAAGTAATAAAAATATTAATTTAAACAGTTTTGAAAAAAATTATAAAATTCTTAAAAAAGAATCTCTTAAATATTCACTAGATTCAATTAAATCGGATCTTAAATCACTCGGAGTTAAACACGATTATTTTTTTTCTGAGACTAAATTAGTTGAAAAAAATTATGTTTCCAAAAGTATAAATAAATTAAAAAAAGATGGTTTTGTAGTAGACGGTTTTCTCGAACCACCAAAAGGAGAAGATTCTTCAAATTGGAAAAGAACTAAAA
>CAZUWS010000080.1:0-3493 GCA_964624295.1 uncultured Candidatus Pelagibacter sp.
AAAAATCCATTACAAGTTTCCCAAGTAAAATTTAAGGATTTTCACTTAAAAGATATTCAAATTAATAAAAATGATGGCAAGATTAAGATACTTAATTTTTGGGCAACCTGGTGTGCACCCTGTAAGAAAGAAATGCCGTCTTTAGATGAATTTCAAGGCAAAAATGAAGATGTTCTTGTTTTTCCTATAAATGTCGACAAGCCAAATAAAGAAAAAACAAATAAATTTTTTAAAGATTTGAATATCAAAAATCTTCAAATATATTTTGATCATGAACTTAAATTGGTTAATAAATTTAAATTAAGAGGTGTTCCCACCACTATTCTAATAAATAAAAACGGCCATGAATTTGCTAGAATTAAGGGAGACATAAATTTTGATGACAAAAAATTTATTCAATGGTTAAATCAATTTAAGTGATATTTATGAGCTATTCTTTAAATTCAACTATAATAGAACCCAAATCAAAATCTTTACCTAAAAATGCCATTATACTTTGTCATGGATATGGTGGTGATGGAAAAGATATTTCGATTTTAGCAAATTATTGGAAAGCATTTTTGCCTGAAACCTTGTTTATTTGTCCAGATGCCCCAGAACCTTGCAAAGTAAATCCTGCCGGATTTCAGTGGTTTGACTTAATGGATCAAACCGAAGATGAAATATTATCAAAATCATTAATTGCTGAAAATAAACTTAACAATTTTATTGATGAAGTTAGGGACAAAAATAAACTTAGTGCAAAAAAAATAGCTTTAGTTGGATTCAGCCAAGGTTGTATGATCTCTATTCAAACAGCACTAAAGAGAAAAGAAGAAATTAGTTGTTTGGTTGGTTATTCTGGAAAAATTTTGAATATCAAACATTTGAGCAAAAATATTGTTTCCAGACCTGAAGTTTATCTGATGCATGGTGATATAGATGCTGTAGTACCATTAAATTTTTTATTAGAAGCCAAAGAATTTTTTGCCAAACAAGATTATAAAATTAATACAAAAATATTTAATAATTGTGAACATAGAATTCCAACCGAAGGTTCAAGCATAGGTTTGGAGTTTTTAAAAAAAAATTTATATAAATAAACCATCCAAGTGTAACAAAATTATAACTTGATAATTATTTTTCTATAAGTTAGCATCAGAGCATGATTATAGCTTCAAGTGAGAGAGTACCTCTCGAAAAATGTCCGGCCCTGGTTTTAAATGCGGATTTTAGACCGCTTAGTTATTATCCTTTGTCTTTATGGTGTTGGCAGGATGCTATCAAATCTGTTTTTTTAAACAGAGTCAGTATTGTTTCGACATACGAAAGAAAAGTTAGAAGCCCTTCTTTTGAAATGAGTTTACCAAGTGTAATAGCATTAAAAAGTTTTGTTAAACCATCTACACATCCAAATTTTACAAGATTTAACGTATTTCTCAGAGACAAGTTCACTTGTCAGTATTGTGGTGACAAAAGAGATTTGACATTTGATCATTTGCTCCCAAAATCTAAAGGAGGCTTAACTGATTGGGAAAACGTTGTCACAGCATGTTCAACTTGCAATGTTAAAAAGGGAGGAAAATTTTATACAAATTGTGATCTTCAATTAAGAAAAAGACCATTCATTCCTACAGTAGATGACCTACATAAAAATGGTAGAAACTTTCCTCCAAATTTTTTACATGAAAGTTGGATGGATTATCTATATTGGGATATTGAATTAGAGCCTTAATTAAATTTTTTCAGATATTTTTATTGCAGCTTTAGACGAAGTTCTGATTATTTTATCTAAAATTGAATATAACCCATCTTTTGTAGCACCTTTGTTATAAGCTTCGTTTTTGTGATCAATCTCTTCTTGTCTAAACTTTTCAATATTTTTTTTTAGTTCTTTTTCATCATCCCCCAGTTTATCAAGCTGTTTTTTGTAGTGATCATCAATAACTTCTTCGACAGAAGCTGTACATAACATTGCAGCTTTTTGATCTATCATTGTTGTGCTAAAACCCAGTGCTACTCCCATAAGATCCCACAACGGCAAAAACGCCGTAGGTTTTATTTTTCTTTTTTGTATTTCTTTATCAAAAAATTCAAAATGCTTTTTTTCTTGTTTCTTCATTTCTTCAATTGTTTTTTTAAGTTCTTCATTATTTTTAAATGTATTTAATGCCAAAAGTTGGCCTTCATAAATCTTGATAGCACCACGCTCTCCTGCGTGATCGACTCTTATAATTTCTTCTAAAATTTTTTTATCAGTTGATTTCATAATTTTTATATAACCTTACAAATATCATAAAAAGAATGAAAGAAACAATGGTGTTAATTGATGCAAGGGATAAACCAAATAAGGTAAAATTTACATCTTTACAACTTACAGTATTTTTTTTTAGCTGTTCTATAATATCTTGTTTAGACAAACTCTGTTCTAAGTTTTTTACTTCACATACAACAGATTCATTAAAAAAACCCTGTTCAATGCCAAAATGGTAAAAAGCTAGAACTGAACCTAATAGAGAAATGATGCTCAATAATAATAAATGGATTTTGATATTTTTTTTAAATAGCAAAATACTTAAAATTAACAGAATTGAGATAATATATGGAAAGCGTTGATATATACAAAGTTTGCACGGTTTATGACCAAGACCATATTCAATTATATAGGCAGAAATTAGAGATAAAGATAATCCAAATAAAATAAAGATTAAAATTGTATTAGTTTTTTTATTCATATTTTATTTTAATAGAAAATAAAATGTTACAGCAACGATCAATATAAAAACAGTTATGAGAATAGACCACTTGGTTCCTTGTTTTTCTAAAAAGGGACCGAATTTTTCTCCATATCTATAAGTTAAAAAGGATACTAAAAAAAATCTCAAACCTCTTGTTATGATACAAATAATTATAAAGGAGATTATATTAAAATGAATAAATCCACTTGATATTGTTAACAGTTTAAATGGTAGGGGAGTAAAACCAGCAGTAAAAAGTATGCCCAGCCAGGAAACAAAACCTCCTTTTGTTGAAAATTTTTCTTTTAAAAAATTAGGATCTTCATAACCATAAATTTCAAATATTTTAATACCAACTTCATTAAAAAAAACATAACCAATAAAATATCCAAAAAGTGCACCAAGAACTGAAAACGTAGTTGCAATTAAAGCTATACGAATAAACTCATTCTTTTTTGCAACAACCATAGGAATAATCATTACATCAGGCGGTATGGGAAAAAATGAACTTTCTATAAAAGCCTCAAATGCCAAAATAGGTTTGGCATATTTCTTACCAGCCCAGGAAACACACTTATCGTATATTTTTTTGATCATTTTTTTTGTTGCGTCTTAAATTAATTCAAAACATAATGTTTGTACAAACATTAATTTATGTGGAGAAATGGGCGAATGGTGGAACTGGTAGACGCGTTGGATTCAAAATCCAATGGTAGCAATGCCTTGAGAGTTCGAGTCTCTCTTCGCCCACCAATACAATGGATATATCAAGGACA
>CAZUWS010000081.1:0-3400 GCA_964624295.1 uncultured Candidatus Pelagibacter sp.
GAGCGAAACGTTGCCAACGTTTAGGCCGAGGGTTCAATTCCCTTCTCCCGCTCCATGTTTTGATTGAATTTTATGACTGATTTAGCTGACAAAAAATGTATTCCCTGTGAGGGCGGAATTCCCGGTTTTGATATAACCGAAATCCATAAATATCTTAAAATGGTTGATGGGTGGAAGGTAAAAGCTGATGAAGATAAAATTTACTATTTAATTAAGGAATTTAAATTTAAAAATTTTTTGGAAAGCCAGAATTTTGTAAATAAAGTTGGAGATATAGCAGAAAAAGAAGGGCACCACCCAGATATTTGGTTTGGATGGGGATATGCCAAAATAAAAATTTTTACTCATGCGATAAAAGGTTTGCATGAAAGTGATTTTGTTTTAGCTGCTAAAGTTGATAAAATTACTTAATGATTAAAGTGCCTAATACCAGTAAAAATCATTTTTACTTTTGCTTTATTAGCTAAAGCTATTGATTCTTTATCTCTGACCGATCCACCGGGCTGAACTATTAATTTTACTCCAGCTTTAATTAGTTTTTTAACACCATCAGGGAAAGGGAAAAAAGCGTCAGAAGCAGCAACTGAGTTTTTCAATCTTTTAGACTGAAATTTTTTTGCTTTTTCTACTGCTATTTTACAACTGTCCACCCTACTTGTTTGTCCAGCTCCGATTCCAATTGTTGAAAATTTATTTGTTATAACAATTGAGTTTGATTTCGCAAATTTACAAATACTCATAGAAAACTCTGCAAACTTCAATTCTTGTTTAGTTGGTTTTAAATTAGTTACATATTTTAAATTTTTTAAATCAAAATTCTTCTTATTTTTATCTTGAATTAAAAAAGAATTATCAAAATATTTAATTTGGTATTTCTTCTTTTCCTTAAATTTTGATATATCAATTAATATAAGGTTTTTCTTTGATTTAAATATCTTTAATGCATCTTTATCAAATTTTTTTGCCAAAATTACTTCAAAAAATGTGTTAGAAATTTCTTTTGCAATTTTTTTATTTATTTTAAAATTGCATGCAACTATGCCTCCAAAGGCGCTCATTGGATCACAAAGCAAAGATTCTTGAAAAGATTTTAAAGGTGATTTATTTATTGAGGCCCCGGAAGGATTACCATGTTTAACTATTACTGTACCTGTTTTTTTAAATGATGATAAAATTTCTAAACCAGTGAATATGTCATTGTAATTGTTGTAACTTAGATTTTTTCCAGAAATTTTTTTTAAACCCGTTTCTTTATCATCAAAATCATTAATGTAAATGCTACTTTTTTGATGAGGATTTTCACCATACCTTAATTGAGTTAGTTTTCTTCCAGGTATAGTTTTTTTATCTGGGAAAGTTATGTTTAGTTCTTTATTGAACCAATTAGATATCATTGAGTCATAATAGGCTGTTAAATTAAATGCTTTACTAGCCATATATTTTCTAAATTTTAAATCAGTACATCCTTTGTATTGTCTTAATTGATTTATAAGAGAACCGTAATCTTTTTTGTCAGTAATGATTGATATATCTTTAAAGTTTTTCGCGGCAGCCCTTACCATTGCTGGACCTCCTACGTCGATATTTTCAACAATACTATTTGAATTTTTTTTGTTAAGAACAGCTTCTTGGAATGGATAGAAATTTACTATAATCAAATCAATATTTTTAAATTTATTCTTTTTCATTTGATTCTGGTGTTTTCTATTTGATCTAATACTTAAGATTCCAGCATGAATTTTTGGATGAAGAGTTTTGACTCTACCATCTAGCATTTCTTTAAACTTTGTATATTTTTCAATTTCTATACAGTTGTAGCCAAGTTTTTTTATTTTTCTATAGGTTCCGCCAGAACTGATTAAATTAATCTTATATTTTTCTAAATAACGTAATATTTTCTCCAAATCAGATTTATCAAATATGGAAATCAAAGCGTTTTGTATTTTTTTCAACATTATTTATTAATTAGATTTTCTTAACTCCCATTTAATATCAGTGTTTTGATTTTTTGTATTACCATAAATGACAATACAATGATTGTTTAATACTTTATTTCTACCTAAAAATAATCCTTTTTCAATTTGTAAATCTTGATTTTCAGATAAAAATATCCATGATTTATTTTTACTAATCTGTAACAAGATGCTCTTGCCACTAACGGTCTGCACAACATTTATACCAGGATAAATGTGGAATCTAATACTGTAATTGGCACCATTCGAAGTATGCTTTTTTTTTATTAAAGAATCAGTTCCCATTATGTCACCATTTTTTTTAAGAATTTTGATTAATCTTTTGTGTAAATATCCAAACTTATTTAAATACGCATTATGTGTTGCGGCGACGGAGATATCAGCCTTGTTTTCTTCTCTGTTAATGTCAAAAATTTTAAAACTATTACTAATTGTCGGACCATAAATTTTATTAATTAGATTGTTTTTTTTAAATTTAACAACAGAAGTATCGTTTAAACAAAGAGTGGACTGTGCTGAAGTGAATTTACTTATTAATTGTGTTTTTTTAGATATTTTTCTACCATATCCACAATTAGTTATAATTTTATTATCTTCATTAAAATATTCAAACGATAATGGTCCTGATTGATAATCTCTTGAAAACTGATGTAATGGTGGTTCACCAGAATCAAAATACAAAATATTTTTTTTATTTTTTATAATTTGTATTTGGCCTACAAATTTTAATTTTTTATCAAATTGGTAATTTAATTTTTCTAAATATAGAAAAAATTCTTCTAAATTCTTTTCAGTAACACCATTAAATAATGGCAATCTTTTACTTTCATTTTTTAATGAATTTAAACAAATTAAGTTTTTTTCAATTATTTCATCAATATAATCAGGTACTGGCTCTTGTGCACTTTTTATCCATTCTTTAATTAGTATGAAATATTGAAGGAATATTATTAAATTTTCAGAATTTTTATTCTTAGGAAAACCATTTTTATCAAAAAAGTTATTTATTATTTTTTTTAGCTCCTTTAATCCAAAATGATAATTATTAAAATATTCCTTAAAAACCAAGCCAGATAATATTATTGCTGCCAAGCACGAAATTTGGGTGGTTTCATAAGAAATAATTTTTAAATTCTTTTTCAGAAAATTTATTTGTTTTAACAGGGAAGAAAAAAATAATTTTTGAAACCTATCTTCTTTGTTTCCCAAAATAATATCTGCATTGGAAATCCATGCCATAGTTCTTTTACTTAGAAGATTTTCATTCCATATATCTTTTTTATAATTTCCATATTTCTTGATCCAATCACCTACGATTTTTTCAATTGTTTCTTTTTCATTTTTTCTATCAATGAGATTTAACCATAAGAAGCTGTGTAGATTTTTTTTTTCATTATCACTTTTATTAGAATCATTCCAAAAATAAT
>CAZUWS010000082.1:0-2547 GCA_964624295.1 uncultured Candidatus Pelagibacter sp.
GCAGCATTCATGCTGGACCATTCACCTGCATCAAAAGCATGTTTCGCGGCTTTGACAGCATGATCAACATCTCTTTTGTCACAGCGTGCGATGCGTGCCCAAGCTTTTCCACTGGTAGGATCGACGGAATCAAAATATTCACCTCCAACAGGTTGATACCAGTCACCATTTATCCAGGCATCGTAAGTTATCAGTTCAGCCATTTTTCTCCTTCACGTATGATGATCAGTGTGGGCCGATCTTTGTTGAAACCAGAAAGGACAGTTTCTGTTGCGTGATCTAAGCTTTCAGCTATAATTCCATCGCATCCCATCGATTGAGAAAGACGGACAAAGTCAGGGTTGCCTCCCTCTACTCCAACAAGTGGAATTGAACGTGAATTCATATCATCCTGAATCTGTTTCAAGCCCCCGTTTTCCCAGATAATGATGGGTATACCAAGTTTTTCTTCTGAAGCTACAATCAGTTCCTGTACCGTAAACATAAAACCTCCATCACCGGTCAGGCAGACAACAGGCCTGTCAGGTTGAGCAAGCTTTGCTCCGATTGCATTTGGAAGCCCACATCCTAGAGCACAATAACCTGCAGGGTAGCTCCAGCAACCCGGAGAGCTAACATTCATGCCGAATGCTCCTGTGTAGACAAGCTGGCAGATATCTCCGGCGTAAAAAGTATTATCAGGCATTTGATCAGCTAATGCTCTCAGCAGCCTCATGTGCTGTTTCTCAGAAACTGTAAGGTTTTCTATGATTTTTTGCCTTATCTTCTCCAGTTCTGAGAAAATTTCTTTTTCCTGTCTTTTGGATTTGTAACCGCCTTCGGCCAGCAAATCCTGTATTGAAGCATTAGCATCAGCCACAATTCCTATTGTGGAAGGATACTGGTCGTTAAGTTTTCTTGGGTCTAAATCAATACGGATAATATCACCACGGAAATCTAATCTCTCAACAAAGCTGTCCGTTTCAGCCAGCTCTGTCCCCACCGCAAGAATCACATCTGCAGTTGAGATAAATGACTGTACTTCCGGCCTGACAGTTGAAGCACTTAGACTCAGAGGGTGGTTATCCGGTACAATCCCCTTTCCTGCTGTACTGCACACTACAGGAGCTTGAAGCAATTCCACCAATTCCCGAACCGGGGCTGATGCGTCTACGGCACCTCCGCCAACCATCAGCAAAGGGCGTTTTGCTGAACGCAGCAAATTTGCTGCTGCTTTTATATCATCAGAGGCTGGTTGAGCACGCTTCGGCAATTTCATTGCCATCCAATCTTCAGAAACAGGCTGAGCAAGAACATCAATTGGAATTGAAATATGAACAGGCCTGGGACGCTGACTGGAGAATACACCGAATGCCTGCCCTATCAATTCCGGAACATCTTCTGGCGATTTTGCTCTTGTTGACAATGCTGTCAGTTGAGCAGTTACAGCTCTCTGATCAGGAATTTCGTGAAGAGCCCCCCATCCTTTTCCATGCGTACTTGAATCAGTTTCCGATGAAAGTAATAAAACCGGTATTGAATCTGCCCAGGACTGTCCAATGGCAGTCAAAGCATTAGTCACTCCTGGACCGGAAATTACAAGTGCAACTCCTGGACGTCTGGCTCCCCTGGCATAACCGTCTGCCATGAATCCCGCACCCTGCTCGTTCCGGACCTGAATATGACGAATAGGACCATCACGAAGTTCTCGGCAATAATCCAGTGTATGAACTCCTGGAATACCAAACACAGTGTCGACACCATATTTTGTAAGTAGACGAATTGTTGCTTCACCGCAGGTTATGGTTTTATCATGTTGTTTTTTTGTTTTGGAGGTCATGAATATTTTCCTTCTCTATTCATTTAAATTTTCCATGCTGTTGCTCCCGGACCTAGACGCATCCATTCATCTGGATTGTTAGAACGTCTTAAAGAGACCCTCAACCTGGAATGAAATTCATCAAGATCGACATGAACAAGCCTAACATGACGCCCTGAAGATGGATCAAATCCTGTTCTTCCATGAAGCAGGCGATGGTTATTGAAAATCAACATCTCTCCAGTTTTTATTTTGAACGTGACTGTCTCTTCAGCAGAATAAATCATTTTCATCAAAGGGCGTAAAGCATCATAAAAAAGTTCAGTTTTTTCAGGCTGAGCATCTACAGGTGCCATGCAACGGTCGTTAAGCCTTATTCCAGTAATCATTCCTTCTTCATCCCTTCGGAAAATTGGAGCCTGAAGATCAAAATGTCTTCCCTCTTCAAGCTCTCGATGGAATCTGGCCGGAATTTTACAGAGAGTCTGAAGTTCATCCGAGTGTTCCATCTCCATCCGCTGGGCTAGCCGGAGTCCGTCAACCAATGTTGAATCTCCTCCAATTTCAGATTGAAACATTACGTGGAAAAGGGTTATAGCTGGGGGATCAATCCTGTACATCTCATCTGTGTGCGGAACCAGTTCTACAGCCATGTCACCTGATTGCTCCTGATTTTTTTTTGACTTAAGTTCATAAATATCATAATTCGTGATTCGACGCACCCCTATCAATGAAGGGATTTTTTCTGT
>CAZUWS010000082.1:2557-3379 GCA_964624295.1 uncultured Candidatus Pelagibacter sp.
ACAAAACCTAAGGCCCTAATTCTTTCCAGCATTAATTGATGAGCGGACTCATCCCTGCAAACTTTGAGATAAGACATGGGTTCTGGGATTGTTAAATCTTTTCCCCAAATGTTTAGACGAGGTTTCCTTTCTGAACGCCCTTCAGCAGATAACCTATGCCCTCTCAACCAACTCCCCTGATAAACAGACTTATGTTCTGATCCCCAATCAATCCATAGTTTTTCTTCCGACACCCAGACATTATGTGGTCTGGGCCTTTTTTGAAAATCTGTCAATTTCAGATTACGTACACCTTTGATTGAAAGACCACATTCAGCACAGGTACATGCGTGCAAAAGCCAGACAGTCGGGAATTCTTCCATGACTCCGTCACTCCATATCACATTTACGCGGTTTCCTATCAATTCTGCAGAATTAAGGCTCATTATTCTTTCCATGCTTGTATTACTGCATCAGTCATTTCACTGGTAGAAGCATTGCCTCCAATATCGAGTGTTCTCACCCCTTTTGACAAAGTAATCTCTACAGAAGATCTCAATTTTTCTGCAGCACCAGGGTAACCCAATCCATATTTAAACATCATCCCTAACGACAAAAACATCCCCAGAGGATTGACTATTCCCTGCCCAGCAATGTCCGGGGCTGTACCATGCACGGGTTCGAAAATACCGGGAGCATCCATTGCTGGATCATTCGTCAGGCTGCTTAGTGAGGCAGATGGAAGCATGCCCAGAGAACCGGTCAGTGCTCCTGCTAGATCAGACAGCAAATCTCCAAAAAGGTTGTCGGTCAGGATAACATCAAACTGTGTGGGATTTTTTG
>CAZUWS010000083.1:0-3273 GCA_964624295.1 uncultured Candidatus Pelagibacter sp.
TTATATTTTTTAGTTGTTCTGGTGGACAAAAAATGCAGGAAGGTGCCATCGCTTTAATGCAAATGACAAGAACAGTTTTGGCTGTCAATGAACTTAAGAAAAATAATTTACCCTATATAGTAGTAATGACAAATCCAACTACGGGCGGTGTATCAGCAAGTTTTGCAACGTTGGGGGATATTTTGATTGGAGAACCTAAATCTGTGATAGCGTTCGCTGGAAGAAGAGTAATACAAAATACTGTAAAAGAAGAACTGCCGGAAGACTTCCAAACAGCAGAGTTTGTTAAAGATCATGGCGGAATTGATCTTGTGATAGAAAGGAAGTACCTAAGGTCCACAATCTCTACACTAATATCAATTTTATTGAAGAAAAAAGAAGTTCAGAATATATCTGAGATAAACGATGCTACAGAACTCAGCAATAATATACAAAAGACTTCAAAAGCAGTATAGCCGTCGTATCAATCTAGACCTTAAAAGAATCAAAAAAGTTTTAGAAAAATTAAACAATCCCGAAGAGCAAATTGATAAAGTCATAAATGTTATTGGAAGTGATGGAAAAAATAGTTTTTTAACATCTCTCAAGTTTTTTTTGGAGGCAAATAAAGATAAGGTAAACACGTTTACAAGTCCTCACTTATATGATGTTCGTCACAGATTTTGGTTAGGCAATAAATTTATTTCTCTTAAAGAAATAAAAAAATATAAAAAAGTTATAGAAAAAACCAAATTAAAATTAACCTTATTTGAACTACTTACTTGTATTTATATTTTATCAGCTACTAAAACAGATTCTGAATCTTACAATCTAGTTGAAAGTGGGCTGCTATTTAAAAAAGATAGCACTAATCTATGGACTGATCCTTTAGCTCAAGTAATTACAAATATTAATTATCAACATCAAGAGTGGGTTCATCCAAAAAATATAACTGAAATATGTAAACAAAAAGTTGGTTATTTAAGTGAGAATACCAATATTTATATTGGAAAACAAAATTCAAAAATATCAAAAATAATCAAAAAAATTCTAAATAAAAATCCAAGTCAAAAAGTATTCTATGGATCTTGGAAAATTATAAATAAAAATAAGAAAAAATATTACAAAGATAAAAAAAATTTAATCAATCTTAATTCTAAATACATTAATTCAGATGGTTTGTGGGAAAATGTAGCTTTGGCCATAAAAGTAGCTTTGGACTTAGGTATTGATCCTAGAATAATCAAAAAAACACTTCCAAAAATACAATTTGAGGGTCGCGTTCAATTTATAAAGGGTAAGCTAACAAAAAATCTTAATAAAACTAAGGTTCTAGTGGACGGTTGTCATAGCAATGAGTCCACCAAAAATTTAGCTCGGTATTTAAAAAAACTTAATTTACCTGTCTATAGTATCTGGGGAAGTCTTAAAAATAAAAATCCGAATCAACTTATTAAAAATTTTAAAGGAATTTTTAAAAAAATTATTACTATAAAAATTCCCAATGAGCCTAGTGCAATAAATTCGTCTGACCTACGTGTGATAGCTAAAAACAATGGTTTTAAAGCAATTGAATCAAAAAATATTAAAGATGCTTTGAAAAAAATCCCAACGAAAGAAAAAAAGATAGTTGTTATATTTGGAAGCCTGTACCTTGTGGGACATGCTCTAAGTATGAACTAAATATTTTCTTTTATCCAAGAAACAATATTTGATTTTGTAGTGGCACCAACTTTAGTTGCTTTAAGCTCTCCAGCTTTAAACAGAAGCATTGTTGGAATGCCTCTAATTCCATACTTCGTGGGGGTATTTGGTTCCTGATCTATATTGTGTTTAGCAATAACAACTTCTTTTGACATTTCGTTAGAAATCTCTTCTAAAATTGGACCAATCTGTTTACATGGCCCACACCACTCTGCCCAAAAATCTACAATGGTTGGTTTTTGTGATTTGATTACGTCTGATTCAAAACTTTCATCAGTTACTTTTTTTGTGGCCATAAATTTATAAATAAAGTTTTTTTTGACAATGTCAACTACGCATGAGAGTAAAATTTTTCTAATTCTTCAACGTAGACGTTAATCTCTTCTAGCATCTTGAGTTTGTCGGTCTCTTTGCTTTTTCCAAACTTTACTCTTAAATCATCAATCTCTTTATATGTTCTAGGAATTGTATTCCATTTCTTTTCGTCATTGGTGGAAAGAACTCTTTTAACAATTGTGCCATGAATTTCATCATAATCCTCTTTTGATAAAAGATCGGGTTTTTCTTGATAAAGTAATTTTTTTCCAAAGTAATGAAATCTTTTGTCTTTAAATTTCTTTAGATACGAAAGTTTTTTGTCCCAATCTATTGTGTGGAAACCTGATAAAATTTTATTATCCTCTGCAGGAGGAAAATTATATAAACTTTCTTCTTCGCAAACATCTTCTTGAGATTTAGTTTCTGCTTTTTCTTGGGCTTCATCTCTTAAAATCAACTCTACCTTTTCAGCAAATTTTTTATTTTTTCTAACAATATTTGCTCTTTCTGTTAATTTACCTATCCCTATCATTTTATACTCTTCAAAATGATCAATATAAGAGGGGTTCATAACAATAGGATGCTTGTTGTGACGGCAGGTTCTCAAAACCTTAGGGGCTTTTTTTAATTCTTCTTTTAAAACTTGGATAGGCATATTCATATAAATATTTGGGTCATGTTTTAAATCAAAAGTTTTTGGCCATTGATAAACCGGATGTTGGCAAACAAAAGTTTGAACAAAAGGAGCTACTTTTCCGTAGTAGAACTCATTAGTACAAAAAAGTTTTTCGTTTTTAATTATTTTTAAACTTTCTTCTTTGTTTGAGGTTAAGAGGCTGCTTTCCCAAACACTAGGTGCTTTCTTTTTTATTATTCTTGCAATATCTAATGTGGCACCACAATCTCCTATTGCCGTATGGGCCGCATGCTTAATTCCGTTAAGTGGCGCCATGGTATCAAGCTTATACTCTAAATTTCCTTTTTTATTAGTGGCATTCTTTAAAGTGTTTGGATAATAGAGGTTTGCTGCTCTTGCCAAATTAAGTAAATCACCCTCCTTATTTCCATTGGTTGTAGAAGTAAAAGGATATTGTAAATTTTGAAATAAAGTATTTCTCCAAAAAATTTGATCAAACTCTATATTGTTCCAGCCAATATAAGTGACCTTGCCCCAGCTTTTTAATTTTTCAACAAACTGTCTAACCATTTCATAATGTGAAAGGTTGGTTTCTTTTAATTTTTTTGGAGTAGTATTGCTTACAATTAAAGACA
>CAZUWS010000084.1:0-3118 GCA_964624295.1 uncultured Candidatus Pelagibacter sp.
TAATCTTTTCTATATCTATTAATCATATATTTTCTCAAGAAAGTAATTTTAATTTGAGATTGGGAGAATCAAGAGAAACAGAAAACTATGTTATTAAATTTGAAGAGTTAGAACAGTATTCAAGTAATAATTATAAATCAATTATTGGAAATTTTAAAATTTTAAATAAAAAAAATTTATTTAACGAAAGTTTAAAACCTGAAATAAGGATATACAACCAGCCTGTAACTGTGACCTATGAAGCCTCAATTAATTCTAGATTCTTTTCAGATACTTATCTAACCATGAGCAATATATCTGAGTCTGATGTTTTTAATATAAAATTTCAAAAAAAACCTTTTATGAATTTTATATGGTTATCAATCTTACTTGTTTCTTTTGGAGGTATAATAAATTTTTTTAATAGTAGAAAAACAATATGAAAAAAATTAATTTTATTTTAATTTCAGTATTTTTTATTTTTATTTTTTCTGTTTTTTATTTGAGTCTGCAGAATGAACAAATTTATGATACCGAAGATTTAGTTGGAAAAAAAATCACTGAAGTTGAAATAGATCTGTTTGGAAAAGATGGAACATTTAATACAAAAGAAATTTCTAATTATCAATTTACCCTATTGAATTTTTGGGCCTCCTGGTGCGGACCTTGTAGAAAAGAGCATAAAAATTTAATTAAATTAAGTGAAAATAAAAACTTAAAAATTATTGGAATTAATTTTAAAGACGATGAAATTAATGCAAAAAATTTTTTAAAAGAAATGGGAAATCCATTTGATATTCTAACTAAGGATTTCAAAGGTAAAAAAGCTGTCAACTTTGGCGTTTATGGTATTCCTGAGACTATTTTAGTTAATCGAAAACTAATAATTTTAAAAAAATATATTGGACCTTTAAGTTCTAAGGATGTTAATGAAATAAAGAAATTAATTAAAAAATGAAAAATATAATTAACGTAATATTTTTATTAATATTTCTTACCACAAACAATTTTGCTGAAGAAAGTTTAAATAATAAAATTTTAAAAAATCTAAGATGCTTAGTATGTCAAGGACAGACGGTATCTGATTCAAACTCAAACTTTGCTCAGATTATTAAAAGTGTTGTAGATGATAAAGTTCAAGAGGGCATGAGTGAAAAAGAAATATACAATTTTTTATCTGAAAAATATGGAGATTGGATTTTATTTAATCCTCCATTGAAAAAAAACAGTTATGTTTTGTGGTTTTTACCTTATGTCCTATTTGTGATGGGTGCTTTATTTTTATTTTATCTTTTTAAAAGGTCATCAATTCGTAAAAAACAATAAAAGTGTGTACATTGTAGTGTATAAATTGTATTTTTAAGACAATGAAAATAAGAATTTTTATCATAAGTTTGGGACTATCTTTGCTGGTATCTAACACATCTTTAACTGAGGAGAAAAGATCAGGCATAAACTTTTATACTGGAATGTTTGATTTCAGTGATGACAAAAAAAGTTCTACTCTATTTGGTATTGAGCATCAGAACGAAAATTTATACCGAGATACTATTCTTGGAAGGGTTTCCCCAGTTTCTGGGATGATGGTTACAGCAGATAATGCAGCATATTTTTATACAGGTATCGAAGCAAATTATGAATTAGGACTACTCAAAGTAACACCAAGTTTTACGCCTGGTATTTACAGTCAAGGCGATGGTAAGGACTTAGGGCACCCCCTAGAATTTAAAAGTGAAGTTCAATTATCTATGGATTTAGGGGAGAGCACAAATTTTGGAATGTCTTACAACCATGTATCTAATGCTAGTTTGGGAGAAAAAAATCCCGGAGCAAATAGTTACATGTTTAATTTTCTAAAAAAATTTTAAATTAGTTTAAAAATTAATGAATCTAAAAGATTGTTATAATTTTGATGATTTTAGAAAATTAGCAAAAAAAAATTTACCAGCACCAATATTTCATTATATCGATGGAGGTTCTGATGACGAGGTAACTCTAAAGAGAAATACCGAGTCTTTTGCAAAGTGTGATTTAGTTCCCAGTATTTTAGCAAGCGTTGGAGAACCAGACATGACCACAGAGGTTTTTGGCAAGAAAATAAAAATGCCACTATTTTTATCACCGACAGCAATGCAAAGACTTTATCATCACGATGGTGATAAAGCTAGTGCTCGGGCAGCAGAAAAATTTGGAACATTTTATGGTATGTCGACAATGGGAACGTCATCGATTGAGGAAATTTCAAACACATCAGGAGGGCCAAAATTATTTCAATTATATATTCACAAAGACAAAAGTTTAACTGATAACTTAATTGATCGATGTAAGAGATCGGGTTTCAATGCTATGTGTTTAACTGTTGATACGGTAGTAGCTGGTAACCGTGAAAGGGATCACAGGTGGGGTTTTACTACACCACCAAAACTAACCTTAAAAAGTTTATTAAGTTTTGCTTTACATCCAAAATGGTCGATTAATTATTTAACTCATAAAAAATTTGAATTAGCAAATGTGTCTCATTTTACAAAAAAAGGTAGCAGCATAGCCAAAGGTGTAATGGAATATATCAACGAACAATATGATCCAGGAATGGGTTGGAAAGATGCTGAGTACTGTATAAAAAAATGGGGAGGACCATTTGCAATTAAAGGGATTATGTCTGTTGAAGATGCAAAACGTGCGGTACAAATTGGAGCTTCAGCAATTATGCTTTCCAACCACGGAGGAAGACAACTTGATGGGTCACGAGCACCATTTGATCAGCTTCCAGCAATAGCAGAAGCGGTTGGTGGAAAAGTCGAAATAATTTTAGATGGAGGTATAAGAAGAGGAACACATGTCCTAAAAGCATTATCATTAGGTGCGACAGCTTGTAGCTTTGGGAAAGGCTATCTGTTTGGACTTGGAGCTGGGGGACAAAAAGGGGTTGAAGCTGTTTTGCAAAGACTGCATGACGAAATTAGACGCGATATGATATTATTGGGATGTAAATCAATAAAAGAATTAAATAAATCTAATATCCTTTATAGATAATGAAATTAGCAAAAAACTTAGAAAGATTAGGGACAGAATCTGCCTTTGCCATATTAGCTGAAGCAAAAAAACTTGAAGCCCAAGGTAAGAAAATAATTCATTTAAG
>CAZUWS010000085.1:0-3105 GCA_964624295.1 uncultured Candidatus Pelagibacter sp.
TTGCCTTTTCTCTTCCCTCCATTGTTCTATAAAATTTAAATATTTTACTTTCATTATCTATTATAAAAACTTCTGACAGTATCTACTACCAGGTGTAATTGTCTTTTTGAGAGATGTTGATCGCATGGAAAAGAAATCATATTCTTTGCGTGGTTATCAACCACGGGAAAGTCTCCTCTTTTATAACCCATCTTTAAAAAAGGTTTCTGTCTGTAAATGGGAACAGGATAGTGAATCTTAGCTTCAACACCTTTTTTTAAACAATATTTCAGTAATTGATCTCTTTTCTTTGCAAACACAATATATAAATGAAAAACGTGCTTAACTTTCTTTGATCTTTTTGGAATTCTTATTTCAGAAATGTTAGAAAAATTCTTGTCAAAAAATTTAGCATTTTCTATTCTTTTTTTTGCTATGCCCTTTGCTTTTGGCAAAAGCCAATTGCCCACTATTGATTGAAAAGTATCTAACCTAGAATTAAAACCTAATAGTTCTACTTCATCTCTATTTTTTAAACCGTGATTTCTTAACAAAAGAAGTTTTTTATAAATTGACTTATTGTCGGTAACTATCATTCCACCATCTGACCAAACATTAATATTTTTAAGTGGATGAAAAGAAAAAGATCCTGTTAAGCCCCAAGTACCACAATTTTTATTTTTGTAAGATCCTAAAATTGACTGACAAGCATCTTCGAGTACATGAATTTTATTATTATTTGCAATTTCCATTATTTCATCCATTTTTGCTACACTGCCAGAATAATGTACCGGAACTATAGCTTTGGTTTTTTTTGTAATTTTTTTTTTAATTTCTTTTGTATTCATGCAAAAAGTATCATCACAATCTACAAATACTGTTTTACCTCCAAGTTCATTTATGGCTCCCACCGTGGCAACAAAAGTATTTGCTGCAGTTATAACTTCGTCTCCAGGTTTTAAATTAATAGCTTTTAAGGATAATTTTAATGCATCTGTCCCAGAATTAACCCCGATAGCGTATTTTGCCCCGATTAGTCTAGCAAAATTTTTTTCAAAAACCTGTAGAGGCTTTCCTAAAGTAAAATCTCCAGTAGGCACAAACCTTTTTAATTTGACCCAAAGATCACTGACATTTTTGAACTGTTCTGGAAGATAGGAATATCTTACTTTCATTTTAGGTTTAAAGTTTTCATTCTTTTAATATTGAAATAAATTTCATTTTCTAGAGTGTTTTCTAAAACTTTCTTTTCAAAAGCATTTTTTAGATCCTGCGCTGCATCTCTTATATTTTTTTTTGGCACAAAACCTAGTTCATTCCTGATTTTTTCAGACGAAATATGATATGACCTATTATCATCAGTTTTTGAAAAAACTAGTTTAACATCATCTCCGATAACACTTTTTACATCTAAGCTGAGTTTTTCTACTGAAAAATTTTCATAACCGGCATTGAAAGTTTTTCCAGCAATTTTATTGTTTGGTGTCTTAAGAAGTAATAAATATGCTTCTACCATATCGTCTATATGTATGTTTGGTCTTAATTGATTGCCGCCAAAAACAGTTATTGATCTTTTGTGGTATGCTAAATTTGTTAGAATATTTACAACTAAATCAAGTCTTTGTCTTGGCGCAAATCCACACACTGTTGCTGGTCTTATAGTAACGGTGGTAAAATCTGAACTTTGATATTTTTTTAAAACTTTTTCACATTCTGCTTTAAATTTTGAGTAGTCAGTTAATGGTTCTAATTTCATTTCCTCATTAACATTTTTCTCTTTTTTAATGCCATAAACACTGGAAGAGGATGCAAAAATAAATCTTTTTATACCAGATTCTTTTGATATTTTTACCAAAGGTTCAAAAGCTTTAAAATTAATATCTTGCCCTAGTTTTTTATTTAACTCAAAACTTGGGTCATTTGAAATGCAGGCCAAATGTATAACAGCATCTGTATTAACTACATTTTTTTTTATTAAATTTTGATCTCTTATATCTCCTTTTATAATTTTTAAATTTTTATGAGGTTTAATAACATTTTGTCCATAAATCATCAGGTCTAATACGGTAACTTTATAACCCTCGGTTAACAATCTGGGAACTAAAGCAGATCCAACGTATCCTGCTCCTCCCGTTATAAATATATTTTTAAACATTTAGCTTAGATAAGCTTGAAGGCTTTTTATAATATCTGGTTTCTTTATTTGCTGACTATTACCCATAAATTGTATTTTCATAGCAGCTGCTAGTGCGGAAACAAGCATCGAAAAATTGACATCATTTTTTTTATAAATTCCTACAGAAAGAAGAGCCAACATTGCATCACCAGTTCCAACTTTATCTACAACATTCTTAGCAAAAGCAGGGCAGCTTAAAAGTTTTTTTGATCTTCTTGTATATATTTTAGATCCAGTATCTCCAGAGGTCACAGTTGTGTATTGTGATTTAAGTTTATCAGATAATTTTTTAATCAGAATTTCTACTCCATCATATTTATTTCTCATTTCATGGCGCATTTCGTTTTCATTAATAATTACTAAATTTGCACCTACATAATTTGAAATTGTATGGTGTCCTATATTTGCTGCATTTAGTTGGGCATTTACTGCAATAAATTTTGAATGTTTGATTATTTTTTTTGCTGCGTCGTTAGATATAAAGCCGTGACCATAATCAGAAACAATAACCAAATCATGTTTTTTTATTTGTTTTATGATTTTTTTATTTAAAACTGAGCTCTGATTTTTATTTAGTGGATTATCATTAATAGAATAAACACCAAGCACTTTGTTTTTATTTACGGAATCAATAAATCTTTTTTTCAATATCGTTGTTGAATTTTTTTTGGCTAAAAAATCCCTTTTTACATTTTTTGGCAAACATTTGTTTATAAATGCTAATTCCTCTTTGTTTTCACCAATGCTGCTAAGAAGAGTTGTTTTCTTACAGAAACCTGACAAGTTTCTAGCTATTGCGGCTGCTCCTCCAAGATATTTTTCTTTGTACAAATCTCTTAGAGCCAGAACTGGTTCCTTTCCAGACTTTCCTAGAGCTTCACAAAAAACATATTCATCTATAATTGTTTCTCCTATAACAAGAACTTTTAAATTAAAATATGAATTAATAA
>CAZUWS010000086.1:0-3080 GCA_964624295.1 uncultured Candidatus Pelagibacter sp.
AAAGTTCTACTGTACTCGATCCTCTAAATTAAGGAAAAAGTCTTATTTTCATAATATTCTATAATTAAAGTCTAAATAATGAATAAAAACAGTCATATACAATAAAAACTTAAAGCAATTGATTAAGTTATAGATAAAGGTAATTTAACTAAAAAATCTTAAAGATAAATAAACAACTATGGGTATTGTTATAAAAGACATCAATGTAGAGGACACAATTACACTAGCAATATTGTCTACTGCCCTCTTCTCTGAATACATTGAGCCAACCAAATACGTTAATACAGCGCTTGGCATTGCAGATTGGATCAAAAGAACTCCGGCCATAAAGCCACTTAAGTTTAAAAGACTAATAAGTGAAAATCCAATGATAGGTCCTAATATAACTCTTGCAGCACCTAAAATAGCTGCGTGTGTCCAAGAAACTACTTTAAGACGAGTTAAAGCAACACCTAAAGCCATTAAAACCAAAAATATTGTCGTGTAAGTTAATAAAAAAGTAGTGTTTTCTAAATATCCAGGGACATCCCATTCAAAATAAAGAAACAAAACAGAGGCGATAATTCCATAGATAGGTCCGTTTTTGATTAAAATAGCAAAAGATAATTTTTTGCTAGCCAATAAAACGCCAATAGTGAAGTGAAATAAAATTATAACGGAAGCAATGGCTGAAGCTACTCCTAGGCCCGCTGTTCCATATGCAAATAAGCAAATAGGAACACCCATATTCCCAGTGTTGGGTAAAATCAAAGGTGGGAGTTCAGTAATAGGATCTTTTTTTAATACTAATAAAAAAATTACACCAACAATAGAAAAAGCTCCTATAATAAAAATCGCATAAATAAAATATTCAATAAAAACATCTAAAGTTACGCCTGTAGTCGTAATCGTATAGAATATCATTGCTGGAGTTCCAATAGTTCCAGCAAAATTAGTTATAAATTGAGTGTTAAAATTTGGATCTTTTTTTCCTATGTAATAACCTATTCCTATTATAAAAAAAACAGGAAATAAGACATCAATAAGCTTTAGGTAGAGCTCCATTAAGCTCTTACATCAGATTTTCTAGCTTTTCTCAAGGGCTTATTAAAGCCAATTGCTTTTTCAAATTCACTTAGACGTTTATGTATAGATCTTAACCTATTTATTTGTACCCAATTGTATAAGAAAACGTTAAATGCATCTTTAATTTCACCAAAAGCATTTACTGCTCTCATCATAATTCCTAATGTATAAGCTCCAGTAAATAAACCTGGTCCCATTATTATAAAAGGAACAATAACAAATATTTGTCTATATAATATTGACCATAAATCAAAATATCCGTAATGCAAAAAAAGTCTATGATAATTAAATCTTATACCAGTAAATAATTTTAGAATGGATGTTGCCAGCGCATATCTTATTCTATCATCTTCACCATAGACTAGTTCTTTTCTAAATGCAGCTTCGGCTTTTTGATTATTATACTCTAATCCAGGTAGTTTAATTCCAACAAACCAACTTATAGTAAGACCTCCTAAACTAACAATTAAGGCTACCCAAACTAATGAGCCTGAAACATTTTCCAAATATGGTGCCACAACATTTTCGGATAGCGCCCACAAAATTGGTAAAAAAGCTATAAGTGTCATTAATGCTCTAACTATATCAAGTCCTATATTTTCGACTATGTTTGCAAAATCTCTACAATCTTCTTGAATTCTTTGAGATGCACCTTCTACTTTTGCATCAACATTACGCCAGTAAGGCATGTATGAAAAAGTAATGGCTTCACGCCATCTGAAAGTCCACATCCTTGTAAACCAATTCGTAAATGAAATAGTAGTTACGTAAGGTATAGCTAAATAAAGAAAAAAAGTTAATCTTTCGTAAAATTGCTCAAGACCCCCTGTTTCAGGTGGTTTTTGTAATAGATCATAAAAAGATCCATACCAAGTGTTAAATTGAACGGACAACCATGTTTGAAAAACTATTAAGATCAGTATGAGAGAACCACCCCCATAGCACCAAAACATCCATTTTCTGTCAGTAAAAAAACTTTTCCACATATCAATCTTTCAAAAAATTGTCCGCGTATGATTTGATAATAAAACTTGATTTTTTTGGTTCTATAACTTGGTAAAGGATATTATTTTTTTTGGCGTATTCAATTGCTTTTTGCTTAGATGAAAATTTCAAGACTACTTCACTCAAAGTATCTTCACCTGATTCCCAGCCCATCAAAGGGTTAGTTTTAGTATTTTTAGTTTCAAAGGTAAGAACCCATTTTTTTGTTTTACCCCTACCCGATTGCATAGCTGTCTTACTCGGAATAAAAATTTTTGCTTTTTTCATAGTTTAAGCAAAAGGCAATTTACAGATTTTTCCATCTTTTACCTTTCCTTCTATATCTATTTTAAAATTTTCCGTCATATTCCAAAAAGCTTTATTAATCATAGCAATACCTACAATTTTTTTAAATTTCGGTGAGAAAGCTGCTGATCTTAACATCCCAATATTATTGTTTTTTCCATCATATAGTTTTTCTTCTTTTGTGAGGTTGATTTTATCCGATTCTATCAAAACACCCATTAATTTTTTATTAACCCCTTTTAATTTTATTTCTTTCAATTTATCTTTTCCCAGAAAAACCATGTCTGTATCAAGGTTTACATACTTATCAAATCCACACTCATATGGATTGTCTCTATTATCAATATCATTACCATATGACAATAAACCTCCCTCTATTCTCTCTATTGCATTTGGTGCTCCTGGTTTTAGTTTAAATTCTTTGCCAATTTTGAAAAAATAATCATAGAGCTCTAACCCAGAGTTAGTGTTTTCAATGTGTATTTCATACCCCCCTTGTTTTGAATAACCTGTTTTTGAGATTAGATGTTTAGTCCCTTTAAAATTGTAATATTTATAATTAAAAAATTTTAATTCTTTAATTTCATCACCAAAAACTTTTTGCATTAAACTTTGAGATTTAGGTCCTTGAACTGCTATTGTATCTACATTGGCTTCGTAAATGTTGACATTAAAATTTTTTCCAGACGCTAAACCTTTGGCAAAAAACAATACATCAGAGTCAG
>CAZUWS010000087.1:0-3047 GCA_964624295.1 uncultured Candidatus Pelagibacter sp.
AAAATGTACTGTAATTTTGGTAGGAAACAATGTGTAAATCATTGACTATTCCTGTAACGGTAAGATTTTTATTCAAGTCCGAGCACTACCCAGTATAGTCCGCTGTTGAATGACACCAGGTAAAGTCTTGTTCTACAATAAAAAATTTACATCGGCATTAAATAACGAATACTTGTGACTAAGTGTAAGTGTTCTAAATGTGGATAAAGTTTATGGTGTTTAGATTTATTTTGTTAATTTTTATTTTAATATCATTAAATGCTAAAGCCGACAGTTTAAAAAATTGTGAATGGAAAAATAATGAAGGCAAACCATGCTTAACTATAAGCAAAACTCCAAATAGTTCTATTTACTCTGAGATTGGTATTAATAAACAAATTATTACAAAACAAGATATAATTGATTCAGGTGCTATAGATTCAAATGATATTCTAAACTTAGTATCTGGACTTGATGTTTTTCAATCAGGTCCAAAAGGACAATCAACATCTATTTTTACAAGAGGGTCAGAGTCAAATCATACTTTGGTTTTAATCAATGGTATTGCAATTAATGATCAATCTGTAACTGACGGACTTCATGATTTTGGACAAGATTTTATTCAAACTATTCAGCAAATAGAAGTTTATAAAGGCTCTAGTGGAGCACATTTTGGACCAAGTGCAATTGCAGGAGCTATAAATTTTATAACAGCAATAGATTATACAAATAGTTATTCATTAAGTGGATTTAGCCCACAAAACAATTCATTTGATGGAAATTATACATTAATAAATGATAGTGATTGGCATTTAAATTTTAAAGGTTCGACAACAAGAAGTGAAACCAATAGCGCTATCGCTGATGGTAATGAATATGATGGTTCGCAAAATTTTCAATTAAACTTTAATGCAGTAAAATGGATAAACGATAATTTAAAATTTAAAAATACATTTTATGGAAGAAAAACTAAGTCTGACTATGATGGATCCTCAACTGATGAAGAAGGTTATATTTCAGATAATAGAATGTATACAATTCAGACTGCTCTTGATCATAAATCAAAAAAATTTGAAGATACATTTGTGCTACATTATCATAAATATGATCGGCAGTACGAAAATTCAGGTTACTTAGATGAATATTACAGTGAATCATTTGTTTTAAAAACAGAAAGAAAAATTAATCATTTTAGAAAAATATCCTTTGGTTATGGAGGTGAATATAAATATGATTGGGGAAATTTTGAAAACAGAGGTAGTTACGAAGCGTCTACAAAAGGTCATATGAAAGATTTAGGGGTTTTTGGAAATTTTGGATACAAACTTAATGAAAATTTAATTTTATCTTTTTATGGTAGGACAGATGATCATAATACAACTGGTCGTAATGAAACTTATAAAATAAATTTGACAAAATTTATAAAAAATTTTCAAATTGCTGCTACAAGATCTACCGGATTAAGGAACCCTACTTTGTATGAATTGTATGGTACAGATAATTACGGTATTGGAGGAAATACTAATTTACTACCGGAAAAAAGTTATACAAATGAGTTATATGCTAAATATAATTTCACAAGCAATCTATATTTTAGTTCAACTGCTTATAGAGCAACAATTTTTGATCAAATTGAATCAAATTCAGCATATAGCATGCATGAAAATGAACTTATTGACATAAATCAAGAAGGTTTAGAAAATGAATTATTTTACAAAGGAAAAGACCAAAGTTTATCTTTTTTTACTAATTTTAATAAAAGTAGAAAGACTAATGGTCAAGCACAAAGCAGACGACCAGATCTAAATTATGGATCAACTTACATAAAAAAAATAAATCACGCTATGTATGGTCCTTTTAAAATAGTATTGGATTATAAATATACTGGAAAATATATTGATTGGGATGGTGCTAAAAATTCAAGACAAAAAAGTACAGATATTTTTAATTTATCAATAACGAAAAAAATTAATAAAAATAATTATTTTATTACAATGAAAAATTTATCAAATGAAAGATATGAACAACCAGCAACATATGCTCAAGATGGAAGGTCTATTAGATTTGGTTTTAAAACAACTTTTTGATTAAAAAAAATATAGAATTTTATCTAAAGATATAATACAAGATAAAAGAACTTATGAATAAAATATTTAATTTTTTGAAAAAAGATACATTTGCTATTGGTTTAATTTTTCTAATGGTTTTTTCTCGTTTAATACCTCATCCGCCAAATTTTACACCTATAATTGCTGTTGCAATTATGAGCGGATATTTATTTAGAAATTTTTATTTATCATTTTTGGTTTTACTAATCTCTATGCTTATTAGTGATTTATTTTTAGGTTTTTATAATCTTATATTTTTTGTTTATATATCTTTATTTCTTATTAATTATATTTTTTTTAAAATAAAAACTTTAATCAATTACAAAAACTTATTATTTTTTAGCATTATTGGTTCATTGATTTTCTTTTTAATATCAAATTTTGGTGTTTGGTTTTTAAGTTCAACATATGAAAAAGATTTAAATGGTTTAATCTTGTGTTACTATTTGGCAATTCCATTTTTTACTAAAACACTAACATCAACTATATTCTTCTCTTATCTCGTGTATTTTGCTAATTATTCATTAAAGAAAAGATTCGCTTAATTTTAGGTTAACAAACCCAAAACTACGATCACTAAAATTTTTTTTTATAATTAAATTAAATTATATTGATATTCTCTAGCTTTAGTAACTTCTTCAGGAAGATTAAGTTTAACATCGCTTATCTTTATAATTTCATCTTTTTTAATATTTTTAATGATTTCAGCACCTTCAGTTAAACCAAGTGGTAAAATTTTTTCCTCTTTTGATTTTTTTGATGTTATCAATTTTCCTCTAGAGCAAAAACCACCTTCTCCATCTAATTTTTCACCAATTTTTAAATCTTTTTTTGCATAAGTTGCAACATCTGCATTATATTTTTTTGTAAATCCAGTAGCTTTATTATCTAAAGCGATAGAATAAATTGATTGAGCAAGTTCTAATCCAATGTAATGATAAGGTCTCCATATTGCTGAAT
>CAZUWS010000088.1:0-3007 GCA_964624295.1 uncultured Candidatus Pelagibacter sp.
AGTTGCAGAAGATTATAGTAAAGTTATGACTGCTGATTTTGTTATGAGTATGAGTAGAAAAGTAGAAGATAAGATTGCTAATACAGGTAGATTTCATGTGATTAAAAATAGATTTGGACCAGATGGAATTACCTTTCCAGCAACTATCAATACTAATACAGGATACATAATGATTTATGAAACAAGCACACAAGGTGGTAGGGAAGCACAAGGTAAAATGAATAACGCCGATGAATACATTCGTAAAACATTAGCACAAAAGAAGAAAGACTTCGATGGTGAAGGCTTTGAATAAAAACTTCTAAGAAAAAGTTTTTTAAACTTCGAAAAAAATGTATATATTCGTTAATCTTCTGAATATATATGATAGGTATTATGGGGAACAGATAAAATAAACGATGGAGTTACTAATGGATAAATTTAAGTTATCAGATAATTTTATAGATAAGTATAAAAGAAAGAAACCACCATTTGGTTTTAATGGGTTAGGTGAATTAGTTTATATGAGAACATATTCTCGTATAAAAGAAGATGGAAAAAACGAAAGATGGTGGGAAACCGTCAAGAGAGTTGTAGAGGGAACTTATTCAATGCAAATGACTTGGATAAATTCTCATCAGTTAGGTTGGAATCCTTGGCAAGCACAAAAATCAGCACAAGAAATGTATGATAGAATTTTTAATATGAAATTCTTACCACCTGGTCGTGGTTTATGGGCAATGGGAACACCAATTACAGAGGAAAAAGGTTTATATGCCGCACTAAATAATTGTGCATTTGTATCAACAAAAACTTTAAAAGAAGATTACTCAAAACCTTTTTGTTTCCTTATGGATGCATCAATGTTAGGTGTTGGTGTAGGATTTGATACCAAAGGTGCTGGTGAAATACTTGTTAAAGGTGTAGATAAAAATAGAGATGAACAATTATACCAAATACCAGATACTCGTGAGGGTTGGGTAGAATCAGTTAGATTATTATTAGAAAGTTATTTCCATTCAACACCAGAAGTAAAATTTGATTATAGTTTAGTTAGATTAGCTGGTGAACCAATTAAAGGATTTGGTGGATTATCTTCAGGACCAGACCCATTACAAGAAGTTCATGAAGAGATTAGAGGAGTATTAGAAAAGAATTCAGGTGAACCAATTACAATCACTACAATCGTTGATATTATGAATCTTATCGGTAAATGTGTAGTTGCTGGAAATGTAAGAAGAACAGCAGAAATTGTATTTGGAGACCCACACGATGAAGAATATTTAGATTTAAAAAATTATAAAGTAAATAAACATAGAGAACAATATGGATGGACTTCAAACAATTCGATATTTGCAGAACTTGGTATGGATTATACAGAAGTATCTAAACGAATTACAGATAATGGAGAACCAGGTTTAGCGTGGTTAGATAATATGAGACACTACTCAAGAATGAAAAATGGTGGTGATGACAAAGACCATAGAGCTATGGGTGGTAATCCTTGTCTTGAACAAACACTTGAATCATATGAGTTATGTTGTTTAGTAGAGACATTTCCAGATAACCACGATTCATTAGAAGACTATCAGAGAACATTAAAATATGCTTATTTATATGCTAAATCAGTAACACTTGGTAGAACTCATTGGAGTGATACCAATAGAGTTATGTTGAGAAATAGAAGAATTGGATGTTCAGTAAGTGGTGTCGCACAATTTATTACCAATCGTGGATTAGGTGAGTTACAAAATTGGTTAGAGAGTGGATATGATACTATACAAGAATGGGATAAAATGTATTCAGATTGGTTTGCTGTACCACGTTCTATTAAAACTACCTCAGTTAAACCAAGTGGTACAGTTTCATTACTTGCTGGTGCTACTCCAGGTTTACATTATCCTGAAAGTAGATTTTATATTAGAAGAGTTCGGTTATCAAAACATTCAGAATTATTAGAACCATTAAAGAAAGCTGGATATAAATTAGAACGTGCGTTTGGTTCAGAAGATACAACAATGGTTGTTGAAATTCCTGTTGATGTTGGTAAGGGTATCAGAACTGCGTCTGAATTATCTATTTGGGAACAATTTAGTTTAGCTGCATTTATGCAACGACATTGGGCAGATAATCAAGTGAGTTGTACAGCTACATTTAATCCTGAGGAAGAAGGAAATCAAATTCCTTATGTATTAAATTACTATCAGTATCACTTAAAAGGTATTTCATTACTACCAAGATACGATTATGGAGCGTATAAACAAATGCCATATGAATCAATTGATGAAAAAACTTATAAAAAACAAATTAAAAAACTTGGTAAGTTATCATTTGGAGTTATTAAAAACGAAGAAGCTGAAATAGATAAATTTTGTAACAACGATAGTTGTGAAATACCACCTTTAACAGGTGATAACGATGACCAAGATTATGCAAATTAAAATTTCACATACCCTAGACAGGCAGTTGACGCACCTGAATAAAAATGCGTCTTAAAACGAAATAACAAGGAGAACGTTAATGAATAAACGTAATCTAATCTCATTAGTAATGACCATTCTAATGCCTATGTCTCTTTTCGGACAAGAAATAACCGAAGTAGCAATAGAGACAAGCATTGGTGGTGTAGTTTCTGATGAGTCAAACAATCCAATAGTTGGAGCTAATGTGATTGTAGTAGGAACTGATTTAGGTTCAGCTGCGAATGCAGATGGATACTACTCTGTAGAGTTAGAAGCAGGTTCTTATACACTTACAGCTACAGCAATTGGATATCAACCTCAATCGTCTGAGGTGTCAATAAAAGAAGGTGATGCAGTAATTACCAACTTTGTATTGGCAATATCAGCAATTGAGTTGTCAGCACTTGAAGTTTTGGCTTCAAGAGCTGATGCAAAAACACCTGTTGCTTACACTAATGTAGATAAAGCAGAGTTGGAATTTCGTCTTGGTTCACAAGATGTTCCAATGGCGTTGAGTACTACACCAAGTGTATATGCAACTCAACAGGGTGGTGGTGCTGGTGATG
>CAZUWS010000089.1:0-2949 GCA_964624295.1 uncultured Candidatus Pelagibacter sp.
CTTTTTTCTAATAGATTAAAAATATAAAAAATATGTCAAAGAAAATACTTATATATGGTGGAAGTTCTTTAATCTCAAAGGAATTAATAAATATCTTTTCTAAAAAAAACTATAGTTTTATTATTTTCTGTAGAAAAGCAGAAACTTTTTTTGATAACATTTCTTCATTAAAAATAGAGAAAAATAGATTTGATGTTTTTGAAGTCGATCTTTTAGATGTTGAAAAAAATTTTGAATTTATTTCTAAATTGGAAAACAACTTGGAAGGAGTAATTTGGGTTGCTGGTTATAATGGAGATGCTTCAAAGGAAATAAATGATGTCAAACTACTAGAAAATAATATTAAAATTAATTTTTTACATCCAATTTTAATTATCAACAAACTGCTGTCCAAAATTAATATGAACGGTGAAGGATTTTTAGCAGTGATTTCCTCTGTAGCAGGGTTAAGAGGAAGAGGAAAAAATGTATTTTATGGCAGCGGGAAATCCGCATTAATATCTTACCTCTCAGGAATAAGACAAAGATTTAATAATAAATTAAATGTTTTAACAATAATTCCTGGTTACATAAAAACAAAATCATTTAAAGAGAATGCTCCAAATTTTTTAATTACTTCTCCAAAAAAAGCTGCTTTAATTATATTTAAAGGAATAAAGTCAAAAAAAGAAATAGTCTATGTGAATTTCTTATGGAAAATTATTATGCTTTTTGTTCGATTAATACCTGAAAAAATTTTCAAAAAATTAAACTTTTAATTTTTTTTCATAAACTCAAGATCTTTTTCCTTGGGCATTTCAATAAAACCATCAACAACGGCACTATATGTATCTTCTTTTCCAAATCTAATATTTGTAACGTACCTGTGGCCTTGGGTAACCATATTTCCTGCGTGAAAACCATTTAGATCAATTAAAAATGCGGATCCTTTTTCACCTTCAAAAAAGATTTTATTTTTTTCCAAATCATTAATATTAAGTCTATGAGATTTTGGAACATAAGATGTGCTTCCGTTTAATTTTGTAACTTTGTTCCAATAAACATATAAAGCCACAAATCTATAATCATCAGTGTCACGATGTAGTCGATGGTCGTAATGTTTTACCTGTGTTATGGGATTAAACCAGGTCATACAACAATAAATCTTTGGCTTAAAATTTAAGTAGGAATTAATAACAAAATTAATATTTTTATCATTTAATAATTTTTGAATTGGAACATAAGATAGTGTTGCTTCCGGCAAGAAAACATAATATCCCAGTTTACTAAAAACACTATCATTTGGTTGAAATTTCATAATTTTTCCGTCACTTTGCATGGGTGTTTGGCTGTTAAAACAATTTTTGTTTTCCAGTGATTTTATAAAATTATCACATTCATCATCAGAAAAAATTTTTCCTAGACTACAAAATCCATTTTCTTTCAATTCTTTTATCATATTTTTTGTTTGATCTGAGATGTTATTGCTAGAAAAATTATTATTTAATGTGTTGTATGATTTTAAGGTATTAGCAATATAATGTCTTTCTTCTCCATTCAAAAATCTAATAGAAGATTTGAAAATCTTCATTTCTAAAAAAAAATTTATTAGATAAATATTTTTAATTTTTAAAAGAATTTTTGATAAAATGAAAAAAGGAATTCCAAAAAGCGGCATAGAATATATATAAAAATAATTACTTTTCTTTGCAGAAATATTTTTATAATTTTGCAAGACTCTAAAATAAATTTTAATTTGAGTTAAAAATATTTTCATTAAATTTTTCTATTTATATTTTGATAAATTTTTTTGTACATTAATTCCAACTTTACATCTTTCGAGAAATATTCTTCATGATAGAAGAAAGTTGAATAAATTAAAAGAAATAAAAAACAGATTTTTTTATTAAGAGTAAAAAAATTGTTTAACTTTATAAAAAAACCACTTTTTTTATAATCTATGATATTTATACGTTGTAAAAAAAATACAAAAAAAGCAACTAAATGCAAATGAATTGAAAAAAATCTAGACCAATCCATAGCGATATGAAGAAGGGGTAAACCAAATACCCAAAAAGTTAATAGTATTAATAAAAAAATATATCGGTTTTTTATAATTTTTTCTTTTAATTTTATTGAATAAAAAAATATTAATATTGGAAAAAAACTATAAAAAAGATAAAAGAGAAAGCCAACCCAAGTACTAAATTTTGCATCTAAGTAAAAAAATTTAATAGACTCATAATTTTGATCTCTCATTAATTCATCTTTTAAAGCATAAATAGGTCCAAAATTCTCACACTTCACAGGAGCAAATAAATCTAAACTTTTGCAAATACTCACAACATGTTCATTAGTTCCTTTATTTATGTACATAATAACCATAACAAATAAACATATTATAATAAGGGTAAGTGAGTGAAAAATTAAATTCTTATAGTCATCTTTTTTAATAACAAAAAGTAGTGGTAACAGCACGTAGGGCAAGTAAAAAAACATAGCCTCGTGAGCAAATAATATAAGTGGAAATATATATAAAAATTTCCAAATTTTATTAATATTAAAATTTTTAGATGATAAATTAATTAAATATGCAAGATAAAACAGGTATAATAATATTTCCTTTCTTATCCCGACACCATTAATCATAACAAAAAATAGGTAAAATAAGGGTGAAAAAATAATAAATAAATTAAAAAAACTTAATTTTATATTTTTTAAAAAAAGATAATTTAAATAGTAGTAAAGCAAGCAGATTGTAGATAAAATTATAAAAAATGATAATTGTATATTGTTTTCTAAAAGTGATGAAAATTGAAAAATAATTTCTCCTGGGAGTCCTCTTCTGACAAAGCCAGCTTGATAATTTATAAGCCACTCACCGTATTCCCATGCATCTAAATTCTTTAAATTTTCGAATAACTTTATAAGTGAAAATGTGGATAGAAAAATGAAGAAAAATAATAAAAA
>CAZUWS010000090.1:0-2947 GCA_964624295.1 uncultured Candidatus Pelagibacter sp.
TGATGAAGATGAGTAAAAATTTGATAGAAAGATTAAATAAAGGCCCTGTTATTTGTGCCGAGGGTTTCCTTTTTGAAATTGAGAGACGGGGTTATATGTCGTCTGGAGAATTTGTTCCAATGGTGTCTCTTGAACACCCTGAAGCGCTAGAAACCTTACACAAAGATTTTCAGCACGCTGGTTCTGATATTGTCGAGGCATTTACATATAACGGTCATAGAGAAAAAATGAAGGTAATTGGTAAAGAAGAATTAATAGAACCTTTAAACAGAGCTGCGCTAAAAATTGCTCGAAAAGTTGCAAATTTAAAATCAACAGGACCAAAACCCAATTTGATGGCTGGAAACATATCTAATTCCAACATTTGGAATGACAAAGATAAAAAAACCCATTTACAAGTTGAAAAAATGTTTAATGAAATGATTGGTTGGGCTGTCGACGAAGGTGCTGATATGTTGATTGGGGAAACTTATTATTATGCGGAAGAAGCATTCAAAGCTTTAGAAATAATGAAAAAAACGAAGTTACCAACGGTAGTTACAATTGCTCCTATGGCAGAAGATGTTATGCGTGATGGTTACGGAATAGTAGAAACTTGCAAAGAATTAGAACAAAGAGGAGCGGATGTTGTGGGTATGAATTGTTTTAGAGGTCCTGCAACAATGTTGCCATACATTCAAAAAATTAGAAAACAGGTTAAGTGTCATGTTGGAGCTCTTCCAATACCTGTGAGAACGAATAAAAAACATTCTACTTGGTTTAATTTGCCGGATAGAAAAGATTGTGCGTGTTCTGCACCACATGGAAGAACTTTTCCAACGGCCTTAGAACCTTTGCTGTGTAATCGGTATGAAATTGGACAGTTTGCAAAAGATGCATATAAAATGGGAATTAATTATCTTGGCGTATGTTGTTTAGGAAATCCAATGTTAGTAAGAGAAGTTGCGCACTCAGTAGGTTTAACAGTGCCAGCAAGTAAATATAGAGAAAAGATGGAAAATCATTTTATGTATGGTAAAGGTATACCAAAACATATGAAGAATTATGGAAACAAAGCATAAGGGGGGATAATGGCAGGCAAAATAAAACATCCAGAAACAATCGGTTTACATGGCGGAGAATACAGAAGCGATCCAACAACAACGGCTGTAGCCGTTCCAATTTATCAAACTACTTCTTACCAATTTAAAGATGCAGAGACTGCCGCAAATTTATTTGGGCTAAAAGAATTCGGTAATATTTATACAAGAATTATGAATCCTACTTGCGACGTTCTTGAAAAAAGAGTTGCCGCTTTAGAAGGTGGGCTTGCTGCAGTTGCAGTTGGTTCTGGTCAAGCTGCATCGGCATTTTGTATACAAAATGTATGTAGAGCTGGTGATAATGTTGTTTCATCAACTGATCTATACGGTGGAACAGTAAATTTATTTAAAAACACTTTGAGTATGCAAGGTATTGAAGTGAGATTTGCTGATCCTAAGGATCCAAAAAATTTTGAAAAGTTAACAGATGAAAAAACAAGAGCATATTACGGGGAGTCTTGTCCTAATCCTTATTTGCGAGTCTTTCCAATTAAAGAAGTTGCAGACATTGGAAGAAAACATGGTGTTCCATTAATTATTGACAACACTGCTGCTCCAGTAATTTGTAAACCGATAGAACATGGAGCTGCTGTCGTAATGCACTCACTGACAAAATATATTGGTGGACATGGTACATCAATTGGAGGAATTATTGTTGATGGTGGAAATTTTGATTGGGTTCAAAATCCAAAAAAACATCCTAATTTTAATGAACCAGACCCAAGTTACAGTGGCGCAGTTTGGGGAAGAGATGTTCCTAAACTAACCGGAGCCAATGTTGCTTTTGCAATAAGAGCTCGAGTAATTTTATTAAGAGATCTAGGCGCTCCACTATCCCCTTTCAATGCTTTTCAAATTATTCAAGGTTTGGAAACTGTTGCTCTAAGAATGAAACAACACTGTGCAAATGCAGAAAAGGTTGTAAAATTTTTAGAGACACAGAAAAAAGTTAAAAATGTAATTTATCCAACAAACCATCAAGGTGAAATCAGAGAAAGAGCAAAAAGATATATGAAAGGTGGTTATGGCTCTTTAGTTGGAATGGATTTAGGCTCAAGAGAAGCTGGTGCCAAATTTATCAATAGTTTGAAAATGCTTTATCATGTTGCAAACATTGGTGATGCAAGAAGTTTGGCGATACATCCTGCAACTACGACTCATAGTCAGTTAGACGATAAACAATTGGCAGAAGCTGGTGTAACACCGGGTTACGTGAGGCTTTCAATTGGAATTGAACACCCTGATGATATCATAGCCGATATCGAACAAGCACTAGCTGCATAAATTAATTTTCTTTCAATACGTCAAGTAGTCTACTTGACGTAGCAGTGGTTTTAATTAAAAACGTTTAATGACCAAAATATTTAAATTATCTTTTATTATATTTTTAATAATTTTTAGCCATGCTAAATCAGAAATAATAAAACCCAGCACCGATATTAAACCAGATCAAGTAATTAAAATACAGTTACAAAGCTTAATGAAAAACGATACTCCTTACCTTGACAAAGGGATAGAACAAACATGGGAGTTTGCACATCCAAGTAATCAAAGATTTACAGGTCCACTTAGTAGATTTAAGGAAATGATTAAAGGAGATTTGTATAACATGCTGCTAAATCACATTGGTCATGAAATTATAGAAATTTATAATGAGGATAATAGAGCTGGGTACGAGGTAACTATTTTGAGTGCAGATAAAAGATACTTTAAATTCAGATGGCAAGTAGAAAAGTTTTTGGATAGTGGGCCTTTAAAAAATTGTTGGCTTACTACGGTGGTTTCCCAACCAATTCCTTTAGGGTCATCAACTTAAATTTAGTAGATGAAATCAATTTTTTTTGTTAATTTTTGTCTGTGAAAAA
>CAZUWS010000091.1:0-2939 GCA_964624295.1 uncultured Candidatus Pelagibacter sp.
TGGAGGTGCTTTTGCTGGACTAGATAAAGTAATTGAAGCCAGAGGTAAAGGAACTTCAATTGGTTTTGGAGCAAAGGTTGTAAGCAAAGAAGAAAGTAGAGTTTCAGATCTTATAAAAAAATTAGAACCTGAGGATTTAATTAAATACGGTTTAATACCAGAATTTGTTGGTAGAATGCCAATTGTTACTACCCTAGAAGATTTGGATGAAAAATCTTTAATAAAAATTTTACAAGAGCCTAAGAATTCTCTAACAAAACAGTACAAAAGACTATTTGAATTTGAGAACGTTAAATTAGAATTTAGAGAAGATGCTTTGAGCGAGATAGCAAAAAAAGCTATAAATAAAAAAACTGGTGCTAGAGGCCTTAGATCTATAATGGAATCGATTTTACTCAAAACCATGTTTGCCTTACCTGATATGGATAATGTTAATTCAGTTACAATTGACAGATCTGTTGTTAAGGGGAAAAGCGAACCTATTATTAGTTACTCTAAAAATAAATCTACGTCTGCGGCATAAATTTTCCTTGCAATAATTATTTAAGTAGCCATATTGATGCTATGAACTCTGAGAGTAGAAAGCCTCTTTTACCACTTAGGGATATAGTTATTTTCCCTTCAATCGTCGTGCCACTTTTCGTTGGACGAAAGAAATCCATAAAAGCTTTAGAAGAAGTGATGAAATCAGACAAATCTGTGGTTTTGGTTACACAAAAAAACTCGGAAGTAGACGATCCTGCAGCAAATGACATTTACTCATATGGGTGTCTTAGCAAGGTTTTACAGTTATTAAAATTACCCGATGGTACAGTCAAAGTTTTGGTAGAAGGTCTAGCTAGAGTAAAGATACTCGAAATAGAAAACGACAATAAAAAGTTTTTAAGTTGTAAAACCCAGATTGTAGAAACGGAAAAAGAAAATGAAGAGAATAAAATTTTCGCAACAAATTTAATTAAAAAGTTCGAGAAACTATCTGGTTTAAACAAAAAAGACGTATCTGACTTTACTAAAGGTTTAAAATCTTTAAAGAATGCAACACAATTAGCCGACAATATTTGTTCCAATCTAAATATTCAGATTTTTGAAAAACAAGCATTGCTTGAGATGACTGATCTTAAAAAGAGATTAGAAAAGATTTATGAATTAATAGAAAAAGAAACAAGCGTTATAAGCATGGAGAAAAGAATAAGAGGAAGAGTTAAGAATCAAATGGAAAAAACTCAAAGAGAATATTATTTAAATGAGCAATTAAAAGCAATACAGAAGGAACTTGGAGAAATAGAAGATGGTAAGGATGAGATATCGAATTTAAACAAATCTATTACAAAAGCTAAAATGACAAAAGAAGCTCAAAACAAATGTTTATCTGAACTAAAAAAGCTTAAAGGAATGAGCCCCATGTCCGCAGAAGCAACAGTTGTTAGAAACTACCTGGATTGGATGATCGATTTACCTTGGAGCAACAAAAGTAAAATTATTTCAGACTTGAATACTGCTCAAAAAGTTTTAGACGAAGATCATTATGGATTAGCAAAAGTTAAAGAGAGAATAATAGAGTATTTAGCGGTTCAAAAAAGAATAGAGAAACTCAAAGGCCCTATACTTTGTTTGGTTGGTCCACCAGGAGTGGGAAAAACATCTCTTGGTAAGTCAATTGCTAGAGCTACTGGAAGAAAGTTTGTAAGAATCTCTTTGGGAGGAATAAGGGATGAAGCTGAAATAAGAGGACATAGACGAACTTACATTGGTTCTTTACCTGGAAAAATTATACAAATGATGAAAAAAGCAGGAACTAATAATCCACTATTTTTATTAGATGAAATTGATAAGGTAGGTAGTGATTATAGGGGAGATCCATCTTCTGCTTTATTAGAGGCTTTAGACCCTGAACAAAACAAAACATTTAACGATCATTATTTAGAGGTAGATTATGATTTGTCAGATGTTCTCTTTGTAACTACAGCCAATACATTAAACATTCTTCCACCACTGTTAGATAGAATGGAGATTATAAGGTTACCAGGTTACACAGAAGATGAAAAAATTAATATATCTCAGAAATTTTTAATACCTAAACAAAGCGAAGATAATGGATTAAAAAAAGACGAATGGGAAATTACAGAGAAAGTAAACAAAAAAATTATTAGAGATTATACTAGAGAGTCAGGAGTTAGAAATTTGGAAAGAGAGATTTCAAAAATCGCAAGAAAGATGGTCAAAAAAATAGACTCAAAAGAGAAAGTAAACAAAACAGTTTCAGAGGAAGATCTAAACGCTTATTTAGGAGTGAAAAAATTTAATTTTGGTGAAATAGAAAAAGAAAATAAAACCGGTGTTGCCACAGGTTTGGCATGGACTGAAGTTGGAGGAGAGATTCTAAAAATAGAGTCTGTTAATATGCCGGGTAAAGGAAAAATGCAGATTACTGGTAAACTCGGAGAAGTAATGCAGGAATCTGTAAAGGCTGCAAAATCCTATGTTAGATCCAAATCTTTGGAATATGGAATAATACCTCCTTTCTTTGAAAAAAAAGATTTTCACATACACGTTCCAGAAGGAGCAACACCTAAAGATGGCCCTTCAGCAGGAATTGCAATAGTTACATCAATTATATCTTCAATAACAGGAGTAGCTGTAAGCAAAGATGTAGCTATGACAGGCGAAGTAACTTTGAGAGGGCATGTTCTTCAAATAGGAGGTTTAAAAGAAAAATTATTGGCAGCTCACAGAGCTGGAATTAAAACCGTATTGATTCCAAATGATAATAAGAAAGATTTAGTAGAAATACCGGAAGTTATTAGGAAAAGCATAAATATAATTCCAGTTAGTACAGTGGACGAGGTATTAAAACATGCATTAACCAAAGTACTGAAACCAGTAAAATGGGCAGAAATCGATCAGGTATCAGCTAAAAAAGACGAAGTTACGAGCAGACA
>CAZUWS010000092.1:0-2922 GCA_964624295.1 uncultured Candidatus Pelagibacter sp.
TTTGGAGAAAAGAAGGAAAAAGAATATCTTGGATTAAACCTTATACTAAAATTAAAGATGTAAAATACAGCAAAGAAGAAGTTAGTATAAAATGGTATCATGATGGAACTTTAAATGCTTCTGCAAACTGTATAGATAGGCATTTAGAAAAAAAGGGAAATAAAACAGCAATTATTTGGGTAGGCGATGATCCTGCTGATTCTAAAAAAATAACTTATAAAGAACTTCATAAAAATGTTTGCAAAGCAGCTAATGGCTTAAAAAGCATAGGCATTCAAAAGGGAGATAGAGTTACGATTTACCTAACAATGATTCCCGAGCTTGCTTACACAATGTTGGCTTGCGCTAGAATTGGAGCTGTTCATTCAATTATATTTGGTGGTTTTTCTCCTGATTCCATAGCTACAAGAATAAATGATTGTGAATCAGACTATGTAATTACTGCTGACGAAGGTGTTAGAGGAGGAAAAATTATACCTTTAAAAAAGATTGCTGATGAAGCAATGATGCAATGTTCAAACATAAAAAAATGTGTAGTAGTAAAAAGAACGGGAAATACTGTAGATTGGAATGATGAAAGAGATGTTTCTTACGAAGAAATAACTAAGAATGTTTCTGATAAATTTGTTCCAGAAGAAATGAATGCAGAAGACCCACTTTTTATTCTTTATACTTCAGGATCAACTGGAAAGCCCAAGGGTGTGTTACATACAACTGGTGGCTACATGGTGTATGCCTCAATGACACATCAATATATTTTTGATTATAAAAATAGGGACATTTATTGGTGCACGGCAGATATTGGATGGGTAACAGGACATAGCTATATAATTTATGGACCTTTAGCAAATGGAGCGACCACTATTATGTTTGAGGGTATACCTAACTATCCAGATAGTTCTAGATGGTGGCAAATAGTTGATAAATATAAAGTTAATATTTTTTATACTGCACCTACAGCAATTCGCTCTTTAATGCGCGAGGGAGATGGTCCTGTTAAAAAAACTAGTCGAAAATCACTTAAGCTTTTAGGAACTGTTGGTGAGCCTATAAATCCTGAAGCATGGATGTGGTATTATAAAACAGTTGGTGAAGGAAAATGCCCTATTGTTGATACGTGGTGGCAAACGGAAACAGGCGGTATTTTAATTGCTCCTCAGCCTGGTGCCATAAATTTAAAACCTGGTTCCGCTACAAAACCATTTTATGGAATTAAACCTGCTATTGTTGATGAATCTGGAAAAATTTTAAAAGGTGCTTGTAAAGGAAGACTCTGTATGACCCAGTCTTGGCCAGGTCAAATGAGAACTGTTTATGGAGACCATAAAAGATTTATTGAAACCTACTTCTCTCAATTTGATGGAAAATATTTTACAGGTGACGGCTGTAGAAGAGACAAAGATGGTTACTATTGGATTACAGGTAGAGTGGATGATGTTTTAATTGTATCTGGCCATAATTTAGGAACTGCAGAAATTGAAAGTGCTTTTGTTGCTCATCGTAAAGTTGCTGAAGCAGCCGTGGTAGGCTTTCCGCATGAAATTAAAGGTAACGGACTTTATTGCTACGTTACTTTAAATGCAGGAGAAAATCCTAGTGGCGACCTGGAAAGAGAGTTAAAACTTTGGGTCAGAAAACAAATAGGACCAATAGCAACACCTGACCATATTCAATTTGCTCCAGGATTACCAAAAACCAGATCAGGCAAAATTATGAGACGTATTCTACGAAAAATTGCCGCAAATGAACATCATGATCTTGGGGACACAACAACTTTGGCAGATCCTTCCGTGGTAGATTCTTTAATTGAAAATAGACGAGATAAATAAACTTTTATTTTTCTTCAAAATTACTTGCTAATTTTTTAAAATCTTTTTGTATATTATTCCATTTTAAAATCATTGAATTAAGTACAATTTCCTTATCTAATTTTTTTAATTCATCAGCAATTGGGGCCCACTTGTACAAAGCATTACTACTATGCTCAAAAGGATGGGAATTATAATATGTCGACCAATTTATTGTAGAATATCGAGAATTGAATTCATTAGTTGCATTTTCATAGGCATCCAAATTCATACCGTTAACCTTTTCTATATTTAAAATTTCAAAGAAAATTTTATTAGCTTGCTCTGTTTTTAGAAAATTTTTCTCTTTATACAAAAAAGAAAAGCAAAAAAATGTACAATCAATTAATGAAGCTGCATACACATGCCATTTCGCGATATTAATTGAGTTTAAAAAAGCTTTATCCTCAAACATTAATACGTGTTTTGCTCCCATTCTTGTTTTTAAATATCCATATAGCGTCATTTGACTTACTTGAGCGGATTGTTCTTGGATAAAAACTTTTATCTGGTCCACTGATTTAATTTGACGATATTTTGAAAATATCCTCTTTATGGGAAACAGGTATTTTTCCAGATCTTTTAGATTCAATTTCACGTTGTATTTATAAAACTATCAAACTATTTTCCTTATTTAAAGGCATCATATTGGGATCTTTCTGGGTTTTTTGGCTTTTAATTAGTGCTGTTTTGGGTATGCTTTCCGCCATTAATAACTCTTATAAGGGAGGAAAGACATGTCAAACAAAGACTCACATTGGCTAAAGACCAAAAACCATATGATAGTAACGTTGGCTATTTGGTTCTTTTTCTCAATAGTAATATTTATGTTCGGTGGGTCGATCAACAACGCTTCATTTCTTGGCTATCCATTAGCTTATTATATGTCAGCGCAAGGATCTCTTGCTGCTTTCGTAATATTAATCTTTTGGTTTGCTAACAAACAGGAGAAGATCGATGACGAACACGGATATGGCGGTGAAAGGGAGGATGACTAATGTTTAAAGGTGGTTTTATATCAAACCTTCCCAAGATCTACGGTTTATACACTGGTGGATTCATAGTTTTCATCTTA
>CAZUWS010000093.1:0-2902 GCA_964624295.1 uncultured Candidatus Pelagibacter sp.
AAATCAAAGAACAGGAATTAGATAAAGTAATTTTTCCATTTAATAAACACACTATCCAATCACTAGAATACAAACCGTTCTCAAGGTTTGCTTTAGCTAAAAGCGTAGACGATGTTTTTTCTGGAGAATTAAGCAAAGCTTTAAACGTAATTTTAAAAGATAGAAATACTGGTACAGCAATAATTGAACCAAATATTAAAAACGCAAAATTTGATAAAGATTTTCTTGTTAAATTGTCTACAGCATTAGCTTATTTGGTAGGACTTCCAAATTTCGATTCTATGTCAGATAAATACTATGCACGCTTTCACGTTAAACATTCAGATTCAAGCGACTCTTATTTAAGAAAAGCTTATACCAATATGGATTTGCATACAGATGGAACTTATGTGAAGGAAAAGACAGATTGGTTATTAATGACAAAAATGGAAGAAATTAACGTGAAAGGTGGAGAAAGCGTTTTACTTCATTTAGATGATTGGGAACATTGTGAAGAATTTAGTAATAATCCAGTGGGAAAACAGAACTTTATTTGGGGTTCTCCAAAAAGCAAAAATGTAGAATACAAAGTTGAACACCCAGTATTTTCTAAGGATAAAGAAGGAAAGCCAACTATTTCCTATATTGACCAATTTCCAGAACCAAAAAATATGGAGCAGGGACTGTTTTTACAAAAATTATCTGATGCACTCGAAGAAAGTAAAAATAAGTTGTCCTTAGTTTTAAAGCCTGGGTCTACAATTTTTTCCAATAACTATTTTTGGCTACATGGCAGAAAGCCTTTTAAAAAAGACACCAATTTAAGCAGAGAGCTTTTACGTATTAGGGGTATTTTTACCGATTCTAGAGATTAAATAGTAAGGAGAAACCCTACCTAGAATTATAAAAGAAAGTCAAAAGTGTAACAAATTTACAACACAAAAACATTGATTTTACTTGCTTTTTTGAGTCTATCTATACACGAACTCAAATGAGCATGGTTTAAACTTAGAGACTCCTAGGTTATATTCTGTTACGAATCTTAAAATTTTTGTACAAAAAGTTTTTAGGGAGTTAAAATATGAGAAAATTACTAGCAGTATTGAGCCTAAGCTTAATGTCAATGCTATATGTATCAGCAGCAAACTCTGCTGGTTTTGGCGCTGGTGTTACTATCTCTGCAGGTGAAATGGAGACTAGTGGTACTGAGACAGAAAAGACTGTAAGTGGAGTAACTTCTGGAACAGAGAGTAAAACAATTAGTGAAGGGTTCGCAGGGGTTTCAGTTTATGCAGAAATCAAAGACTTTATATTCGATGGTTTCACTATAGGTGTAGACTACGTTCCATACGACATAGACTTAGGTAAAGGAAATAGACAAGATACGAGTGCTACAGAAGCAAACGCAGGAGTAGATGTTGGTGAAAGATCAGCATCAGCTGAAGCTTCTGATCTAACGACGATATACGTGAACATTCCATTACCAGGACCATTTTATGGCTTGGCTGGATACCACGATGTTAGCATCACAACTACAGAGTCCCTACCAACTTCAACATACGGTGACGTAGACATTAACGGAACTATGTTAGGTTTAGGTTTAAAAAGCGATCATCAAAAGTTAGAGTTAGCTTATTCTGACTTTGATAGTATCTCTTTAACGTCAACAGCAAATACTAATAAAATTACTGCTGATATGGATGCTTGGCAACTTAGATATTCTCTAGGATTTTAAGTTTAGCTAAAAGAAATTATAAAATACTAAACCCATCTAATTTTAATTAGGTGGGTTTTTTATTTTTATAAATGAATTTTAATATCAACGGAACCACAAACAATATCATCAGAAGTCTTATAATATGATGAAAGGATACGAATTCCGGATCCAGATCAAAGAAGATTGCTATCACTGCAACCTCGTAAATACCACCAGGACAATAGGAAAGTAACAAAGTAAAAAAGTTTTTATCTATAACGTATCCCGCAACAATAGCCGCTGCCAAACCAAGTAAAACCAGAAGCAATGTAGCAACAAAACTATGAACAGTATTTTTTGCTACTTCCTTAAAAGTTTTATCTGCAAATCTACATCCAACCGAAGCTCCCAGGATTAACAAACAATAATCAATTATATTTGCTGGCAATTTGTAAGATGCTATTTCTGTTATTTGCAAAAAACCACTGGCAACCAAGGTTCCAGCCAATAAAGCTGCAGGAATTTTTAATTTATCAAAAAGAATAATCAATATTATTGATAGAACAATAAGTATTAATAAATGACTGATATTTTGATTATCATTTATTGACTCAATAATCTGAATACTTTCTGTATCGTGAAAACTATTAACAATAAAAGGAAAGACTGTAATAATAATTATTAATCTTATTAAGTGTGCGGTTGCAACCTGACTTAAATCGGATTTTTCATCTTCAGCCAAAATTAATAAAGGTCCTAGAGCGCCAGGAGCAGCTGAAAATACTGATGTTTTTTTTCCGTAACCAGAAAATTTTTGTAAATACTTTGAAACCAACAAAACACTAATAATAATATAAGCAAGCATAATTAAAGAAGTCCAAGCCCATTGATGAATTTGAGAGAACAAACTTTTGTCTACATAATTTCCAATATAAAGACCTAAAAAAATTAAAACCGTGCTTAAAACCAGTCTAGGCATTTTTGTTTTAACACCCCCTAGAGTTACAACGGAAGTCACCAGCATAGGCCCTAAAAACCAAGCTAAAGGAACGTTAAAAAAATCAGCAATAAAGGCACCTGGAATTGATACAATGATGACCCATGCAAATTCCCTGGATAAGACTTGCTTAAAATTTTCTTTATTAAATGGAATTGCTTGTTTATTCTGCATAATTAATGAAAATAGGTTTTTTGGGAACAGGGCATATTACCTCTTCGGTTATTGAG
>CAZUWS010000094.1:0-2873 GCA_964624295.1 uncultured Candidatus Pelagibacter sp.
ATTTAAAAATCTTTTTGGTATAATTTTTCCATAAGCTATTACAACCACAATGTCTGGGTTCAAATTTTTAATAAAGTTATATTCTTCGTCTGAATCTAGCTTAAGCGGAGTTCTAACGTTAAGAGATTTTTTTTTAGAAAAAGATTCAACATCTGAAGGCTTTATTTTTTGACCTCGGTTAGCCTTGCTTGGTGGTTGTGAATAAACTGTTAAAATTTTATGATTTGATTTTAATAGTTGCTCTAAAGTTGGAACTGCGAACTCAGGAGTTCCCATAAAAACAATTTTTTGTGACATTAAATTTCTGAAGTTAAACTACTATTCTTTCTAATTCTTTTTTTTGCTTTGAAAGTTTTTTTGTTATCATAGATCTTTTGAGTTTTGAAAGATAATCGATGAACAATATTCCTTCTAGGTGATCTATTTCGTGTTGAATACAAGTTGCTAACAAGCCTTCTGCTTTAAGCTCTTTGGAATCACCGTTATAATCCAAATATTTAATATGACATTTGTCTGGTCTATCAATTTCAGCGAATTGTCCTGGAACAGATAGGCAGCCTTCTTCGTAGGTTGCCTGATCTTCTGATGTGTATACTTTTTCAGGATTAACAAAATACATTGGTTCTTTTTTTTCTGGATCCTTTGAAATATCTAGAACTATAATTCTTTTTGGTATTCCTATTTGTATAGCGGCAAGACCAATTCCTGGAGCTTGATACATAGTCTCCAACATATCATCCATTATTTCTCTTATTGAATCGTCAACCTTTTCTACTGGTTTTGATTTCTGTCTTAAAAATGGATCTGGTTCCGTTAATATTTTTCTTATAGTCATACGGTATTTATATATGAATTAAACTCTTAAAGGTAGGGTCAGATTTAAAATTTGATTTCTTACTTTTTTTATTTTTCCTTTATTTAGTAAGTTATTAATAAAATATAAAGTTTCAGGATCTAGATTTTTTATCTCGTCACTGCCGATTATTTCAACAAGCTTAAGCATAAATAAACCAATTTCTCCATTTTGTACAAGTGCGCCCATGCTGGAAGGAACTGTCAAATCTTTAGAAAGATTGTTTACACTTAAATCTTTTGGAATCTCTATTCCATCAGAAGCAAGAGTTTCTAGAAGAATTATGTCCTTAATTGAAAAGAAGTACTTTTTGTTTCTCTTGATTTTTTTATAAGAACTTAAAAAATCTTTATTAACTTTTTCTTTATTAGGATCGTCTTCAGTAAAAATTTTTATAGCTTTCGATCTATGTAAGATTTTGTCGTCGTATTTAATTTTTCCTAGTTCATTGTTTTTTTCAACTATTATGCTTCTTTTAACAATTTTTTTGTATTCTTCAGGTATATCATCAGGGTCCATACTTTTTAAGGTATTGCTCAAACTTTCTTTAAAAATATTGCCCAATTTTTCTTTCTCAAATAAATCCTTCAATAAAAAAAGCAGCTTCAATTTATTTTCTGTGTTATCAGATAATAAAATTTTTTGATAAATTAGAGCTCTTCCTTCATAACCTTCCAGACTTTGGTGTATTGTGGAAGCATTAATCAACTGAGTAATATTAAAAGGGATTGACATATAAATTTCAAAAATTTTTTCTTTTTCAAAAGTTCCTTCATTTGCTGCTACTTCGTAATTTTTAATTGTCTCTGGATCTACTAATTCATCAATAACAATTAAATTTGAAGCAACTAAATATTTCCATATATTTTTGTCTGTTTTCTTAGTTGGTTCATACTTGAACCCTTCTATTGTTACAGATGATAAATAAAAATTTAATAGATTTTTATCGGAAATTTTATTATTAGGTTTTTCTTTCATACCCAATAAAAATAAAATTTTATCATCAAAAAATTTATCGGAACGGCCTTCTTCTCTTAACAAATCAAAATTAAGAAGTGCTTCCTCTTTTTTTTTATTTAAAATCAAACAATAAATTCTAAATTTTTCTAAATAATTGTCTTTTATCTCTTTGTTAATAAAATCTGCTTTTTTACAACCCTCTGAAAGATTTGATGAAGAAATATAAAAATCTACTAGAAATTTTATTAGTTTTGACTTTCCATCAAATTCTAAATTATTATTCAAAAAATTCTCAATAACTTCTATTTTGTTATTTTTTATTAACCAATTTGTTTTTAGTTTTAAAAATTCTTTTTCTGACAAGTTTTTTTTGGGAGGGTAAGAATATGTTAAAATAGTATTTAAAAAGATTTCTTCAGAGAATTTTGATAGCTTAATTTTTTCAATTCTTTTTATTGAATCCCTAATAAGTTCACCATTGGTTCCTGACCACATCTCAAGGCTCAAATCATTTTTTCCAGGATCATACAAACCAACTAATTTGACAGGCGGATTCTCGTTTTGGCTATCTGAAATTTGAATTTGTTCTTTTTTGCTTTGGTTTATTTTTGAAATATCAATTTTTGATTCTTCTTTTGGAGTATCTTTTTTTTTGTTTTCTTCAGACTTCTTATCATTCTTCTTGTCCCATATGTCTACAGTCTTTTCTTCTCCAAATGATGAAGAACAAAAAAATAATATAACAAAAAGAAAAGTTAGAAAATTGCTATTTGAGTTTGATAATTTGATCGGTAGCATCTTCTTTCATTTCATTTTGTGGAGATGGAAAATCAACCCTATCTAATAAATAAAAAGCTAAACTTATTAAAACAATAATGGCCAAACCTTTTAGGAGTAAACCCATTAAAGTCGTGCTAGTTTTTGATCTTAAATTTAATCTCGGTTGCATAGTTGATAAAATATATTTAAACTCAAAAATTAAGACAAATTTGTGATAAATCAAATTAAAAATTTAGGTATAAATTGAAAAAAAACCTTGTATTAACTGGAATGATGGGTG
>CAZUWS010000095.1:0-2839 GCA_964624295.1 uncultured Candidatus Pelagibacter sp.
AAGATGAGTTCTTCCTCCTCGTCCTTGTCTACCTTCGAAATTTCTATTTGATGTAGATGCACATCTTTCTTCTGGTTTTAATTTATCAGCATTCATAGCTAAACACATTGAACAACCTGGTTCTCTCCATTCAAAGCCTGAATTTTTAAAAATCTCATCTAAACCCTCTTCCTCGGCTTGACTCTTTACTAAGCCAGATCCTGGAACAACCATAGCATTCACGTGTTCTGCAATCTTTTTGTCTTTTAAAAATCTAGCAGCCTCCCTAAGATCTTGTATTCTCCCATTAGTACAACTTCCAATAAAAACTTTATCAATTTTTATATCAGTTATTTTCATATTGGGTTTTAAACCCATGTAGCTCAAAGATCTTTCCATAGCAGCACGCCTGTCTTTGTCTTTCTCTTTATTTGGGTCGGGCACTGAACCATTTACAGGAACAACATCCTGAGGTGAAGTTCCCCATGTTACTTGCGGTTCAATATCTTCGCCTCTAATTATAACTTCTTTATCAAATTTACAATTATCATCTGATTTTAATTTGCTCCAATAATCTAAAGCTTTGTTCCATTTATCTTTTTTTGGAGACATTGGCCTATCTTTTAAATATTTAAATGTTTTTTCGTCTGGCTGAATTAATCCGGCTCTTGCTCCTCCTTCTATGGTCATATTACAAACTGTCATTCTTTCTTCCATGCTAAAATTTTTTATGACACTTCCTGAAAATTCAGCAACAAATCCTGTTCCCCCGGCAGTGCCTATGGTTCCAATAATTTTTAATATGACATCTTTTGCTGTAACTCCAATAGGAAGTTTTCCATCAACTTTTAAAAGTAAATTTTTTGACTTTTTCTGTATAAGTGTTTGGGTAGATAGAACATGTTCGACTTCGGAAGTTCCAATACCGAACGCAAGTGCACCGAAAGCTCCGTGAGTAGCTGTATGGCTGTCTCCACAAACTATAACAATTCCTGGTTGAGTAAAACCTTGATCGGGTCCTATAATGTGTACAATGCCTTGCCTTTTATCATTCATATCAAATAGTGGAACACCAAATTCTTTACAATTTTTTCTTAGAGTATCCACCTGTATTTTGGACTCCTCATCATCAATTCCTTTAGATCGATCGGTTGTTGGAACATTATGATCTGCGACAGCTAAAGCTAAATTAGGTTTTCTAACTTTTCTTTTGTTTAGTCTTAAACCTTCAAAGGCTTGGGGGCTTGTCACCTCGTGTATCAGATGTCTATCAACATAAATAAGTGATGTTCCGTCATCTTGTTTGTAAACAAGATGCTCATCCCAAATTTTGTCGTATAAAGTTTTTGGCATAAGCAATTACTTTTTTAAATTTTCTTGTTTTTTTGTTTCTTTTTTTTCTGTAGTTTTTTTGGTTGGATTTACTTCTTCTTTTTTAATTTCCACTTTTGGAGTTTCTTTACTCTCCGTAGAAATATTTTGTGGAGCATCAGTTACTTGATCTTTAACTTCCACTTCTATTCCAATATTTTTTTTTATTTTTTCAGCAATTCTTGCCGATTTTCCTTTTCTATCTCTCAAATAATAAAGTTTAGCTCTTTTAACTTGGCCAGATCTAATGACTTTGATTGAGCTTATAACAGGGCTATAAAGTGCAAATGTTCTTTCCACACCTTCTCCAAAAGAAATTTTTCTTACAGTAAACGAAGAGTTGATATTCCTGTTCTTTTTTGCAATACAAACTCCTTCAAAATTTTGAACTCTTTCCCTTTTTCCTTCAATAATTCTAACTCCAACACGTATTGTGTCTCCAGGAAAGAACTCTGCAATTTTCTTTTTAGAAATGAGTTTTTCTAGATTTGCTTTATTTATATCCTCTATATTTTTCATTTTTTTTCTTTATCTAAATGTTTTTTCCACAAATCAGGTCTTCGGCGTCGTGTTATATCCTTAGATTGTGATAAACGCCAGTCCTTAATTTTAGCATGATCTCCTGATAATAAGACTTCTGGAACACTTTGTTTTTCCCAAATTTGAGGTTTTGTATATTGAGGATATTCTAACAATCCGTTTTCAAAACTTTCCTCATCTTTTGATATTTCGTTTCCCAAAACACCAGGTAATAATCTTAGAACCGCATCAATTACTACAAAAGAAGCTGACTCTCCTCCAGATAAAATATAATCTCCAATACTAATTTCTTCTATATTCCTTGTGTTCAAAATACGCTCATCAACTCCTTCGAAATGACCGCATATTAAATTAATAGTTTTTTCTTTGGATATCTCTTTTGCAATTTTTTGATCAAATTTTTTTCCCTTTGGAGAAAGATAAAAAATCCTTTCACCTTTTTTTATATTGCTATCTATAGATCTTCCTAAAACATCTGGTTTTAAAAGCATTCCACTGCCTCCACCAAAAGGTGTATCGTCAACAGTTTTGTGTTTATCTTCTGTAGCGTCTCGAATATTTACAACCTCTAGACTCCAGGCTTTTTTTTGCAAAGCCTTTCCATACAGACCTTTATTTAAAGGTCCCGGAAAAATTTCTGGATATAAAGTAAATACTCGAGCCGTCCACATTATTTTTTTGGTATTTTGGTTGCGCCTGTCTCTTGACGAATTACTTTTCCATCTTTGAATTTAAAATAACTCATAACAGCTTCTGTATTGCCGTCTTTAAATGTTACAATGGAGTGTTTAAACCCGACTTCATCGTTTTCAAAAAGAATTCTCACATTCTTTTCGCTCACATCTCCAGATTTAAGCCAATTAATGACATCTTGTTTACTAAGTGTCTTGCCTGAAGCGTGCATTAAAAATTTAAAATCATCATGAATAACTTCTTTAGCAAGATTTCC
>CAZUWS010000096.1:0-2839 GCA_964624295.1 uncultured Candidatus Pelagibacter sp.
ATCAATGATGTATTGATGGCAATTTTTTTCTTTTTAGTCACTTTAGAAATTAAAAGAGAATTTATTCAAGGTGAACTTTCAAATCCAAAACAGGCTCTTCTACCCATAATTGGTGCTGTTGGAGGAATGTTAGTTCCTGCATTAATATATATTGCTATAAATTTTGGTGACTCTATAACTCTTAAGGGATGGGCAATTCCATCAGCAACTGACATTGCTTTTTCTTTAGGTGTCCTTTCTTTGTTAGGAAAAAGAGTTCCTATTTCACTAAAAGTTTTTCTTACGGCTCTTGCAATTATAGATGATTTAGGAGCTATCGTAATCATTGCTTTTTTTTACTCAGGAAAGATTCAATTATTTTATCTTTTGTTAATGTTTATTGCTATGCTTGGATTATTAGTTTTGAACAGACTTAATATAAGAAATTTTATTCCATACTTAATCATCGGAGTACTGCTTTGGGATTTTACTCATGCTTCTGGTATCCACGCAACCATATCAGGTGTTTTATTAGCTTTAACTATACCGCACAAAGATAAAAGTAATGAAAATTATCATAAAAATTCAATGCTAATAAAATTGGAACACACTATATCTCCTTATGTTGCTTTTGGAATAATGCCAATTTTTGCTTTTGCTAATGCTGGGGTTTCTTTAGAGGGAATAAATTTATCATCACTTTTAAACCCAGTTCCTTTGGGAATATTATGTGGTCTGTTTTTTGGAAAACAATTAGGTGTATTTTTATTTTCATATTTATCAATAAAATTTAAATTCGCGGAAATGCCAAACAATTCAAATTGGATTACATTTTATGGTGTTGGTGTACTAACTGGTATTGGATTTACAATGAGTTTGTTTGTTGGAAATCTAGCTTTTTCTGAAGCTACAGAACATATCGATGGGGTAAAAATTGGTGTGCTATTAGGCTCACTTGCTTCAACGTTGTTTGGCTATATGATTATTTTATTAAATAAAAAAAGCAAAATATGAAGAAAGCTAAAATATTTTTTTTACTTATTATGTTTACTTTGTTTTCATCAGTTTCTAATGGATCGTATAAAAAATTGGCTTATGATTTTTCATTTAATGATTTAGATGGAACAGAAATTAAACTTTCCGAATTTAAAAACAACGTTTTATTAATAACTAACGTGGCAAGCAAATGTGGATTTACATCTCAGTATGAAGATTTACAAACTATATGGAAAAAATATCAAAAAGATGGATTAATAGTTATTGGTGTTCCTTCAAATTCATTTAATCAAGAACCTGGCACAAATCAGGAAGTAAAAAATTTTTGTGAGGCTAAGTTTGGAATAAGTTTTCCAATGACTCAAAAAGTTGAGGTTAAAGGAGACAATGCACATCCTTTTTTTAAATGGGCCAATGAAAATTACGGTAAGAAAGCTATTCCAAAATGGAACTTTCATAAAATTATTGTAAGTAAAGACGGAAAGATTTTTGATACATTTTCATCAATGACAAATCCTACTTCAAAAAAATTTGTAAAATCAATAGAAGAAGCTCTAAGAAAATAAAACTATAAATTTAATGTCATTCCATCATATGCAGGAACAATATTGGAGGGTAAATTTTTTTTTAAAAAATTATAATCTAAGTCAGTGTGAAGATTTGTAAGTATAGTCTTTTTTGGTTTTAAATAATTACTAATTCTCAAAGATTCAGCTAAATTAAAATGTCCAGAATGTCTTTTGAATTTTAAACAGTCTATAATCAAATAATTTAATTTTTTTAGTTTCTTTAAATCTTTTTCTTCAATGCCACTACAGTCGCTAATATAGGCAGTTTTGTTAAATAAATAGGCAATTGATGTAATTTGTCCATGTTGAACTTCAAATGTCTCAAATGAAATTTTGGTTTTACCTTTAGAGATTTTAAATTTTTTTTTAATTAGATTCTCTTTAATAATTGGAATATAGCCTTCTCCACCAAAAAAACAAAAATCATATTTTTTTTTTAATTCCTTTAAGGTTCTTTTATTGGCATAAATATTAATTATTTTTTTATGTTTTAAAAATTGACAAAAGGGCCTTAATTCAAAAATTCCACTAGTTTGATCGGCATGTTCATGGGTGTATAAAACATAATCGACATCTTTTATTTTGTTTTTAATAAATTGTTCTTTTATGTCAGGAGAAGTGTCTATTAATACGGACAGATTTCCTCTTTGAATAAAGGCAGAACAGCGAGTTCTTCTATTAAATTTATTTTTACTATCGCAATTACCCCAATAATTATTTATCCAAGGAGAACCTAATGAACTACCACAGCCTAAAATAGTTATTTTCATATTATAATTTAAGATTAAACAGATCAAAAAAGTTTTTACTGGTTAATAAAGAAATTGTTTTTTCGCTTTCATCTTTAATTTTTGCAATAAATTTTAATGTATGTATTAAGTGACTTGGTTCATTAGATTTTCCTCTGAGTGGTTCTGGAGATAAATACGGTGAGTCAGTCTCAATTAAAATTTTATTGTTTGGAATAGATTTAAATGTATCTGCTAAAGAATCATTCTTTTTAAAAGTAACAATACCACTTGCTGAAAAATAACACCCAATATCTAAAAGTTTGTGAGCAAATTCTTTACTACCGGTAAAGCAATGCATTAAAACATTGAATTTTTTATTTTTTATCTCGTTTGATAAAATATCGAAAGTGTCATCTTCGGCAGATCTCGAGTGAACTATTAATGTTTTTGAAGTTTCTTGAGAAGCTTGTATATGTTTTAAAAAACATTCTTTTTGTGATTTTTTGTCTGAATGATTTAATAAAAATCTAAACCTGTCTCACCTATTCCTATTATTTTTTATTT
>CAZUWS010000097.1:0-2835 GCA_964624295.1 uncultured Candidatus Pelagibacter sp.
GCAAAGCTCGGAGACAGTTTTCAGCTGATCAGCATTATTGGAAACACAATAAGCGATAACATTGAAAAGGCAGAAGACAACGCTACAAAATCCAAAGCGTTTTCTTCAAGCATTTTATTTGTGCCTTCTTATCGCTTCGATGTGATGGGTGACTCTAGTATTTATTTGCGTGGAGTTCTGATGGGAGATCAGCATCACGACGGCCAGTTTGAGTCAAAAGAAGTATTTTTCAAGCAGCTCAGTTTGGAGTGGGAAGAGCGCGCAAGCTGGGCAGGAGACTTCACTATTTCCATTGGTACCAATGAAGCAGGAACTAGGGATGTTCCGGAATCAACTTCTCCCAGAGACAGCCTATCCAATAAATATAAACGGGCAACTCGGGACAATATATACACTATGAAGGCAAAGAATGAGATTGATAAGGAAACAACATGGAACTGGCAGATAGACCGCAAAAAAAAGCTGGTAGAAGGATCCAATGATGACAGTGGTTATTCAACTTCACTTCTGGTTGGATACGTGACGCCGTTTTTTGGTTTGAAAACGACTATCGAGGGGACCTATGAAGATACAGATTTAAATGGTCAATACGACGACACAAAAGCTCTGAAAAGCAACCTGAAAGTTGACTACCCAATTCCGCCCGTTTCACTTGGAATCCAATATGATTTTTCTCAGACTGAGAATAAGGTTGCAGATCCTTCACTAGAGGGCAAAACGAAGACAAGAAATGGAACATGGTCTCTAAGCCTTAACTATCCGGCTGCACCATGGTGCATCTTTGGACTGACGCAAAAAAACGAAAGGCAGAGCTCAAATCTTGCTGGAAAATCTTACACTGTTAACACTACGCAGCTACAAGCAATTCTGATTTATTAATCACCTACAGAGAACTTGAAATAAATTTTAAATAATTCTGAGATGAAAAGAAATTTCATAATCTTTCCTGTCAAGTTGAAAATCTTATTGCTTTTAGCCTTGTTCCTATCTGCACTTTTTGCAATTCCCCTTCAGGCTCAGCAGGGACTGCTAGTGCTAGAAAAAGGTTCTGCAAAAGTAATAGGTCCTAAACGGACACTACTGATACGAAAGCCCGGGACAAAGTTAGTCCTCGAGTCCAATGACCGTGTGCAGACTGGCAAAGATACTATCGTCAAAATAAAGGTCAGGGGTAAGCCTGAATTAATTGAACTCTCATCTCGTTCCTTTTTCAGAATGGGAAAGGTTACGAGGGAAACCAGTAGTGTTTCTTTGCTAACCGGAAAGGCGCAGTTTAAGATTAAAGGAAAACTAAAAAAGAAATCTAAGAAAAAACGGTTTCAGATACGCACAGTAACAGCACTTATTGGAGTGAGAGGAACCGATTTTGTGATTGGTGCATCAAATACCCAGACCAGTCTTCTAACCATTTCGGGATCAGTCTCTGTTGCCCCAGTTTCAATGCCTGATATTGAAATCGATGTTCCAGCCAATCAGGCTTCCACAGTTCCTCAAAATTCAACACCGACTGCTCCAGTGGAAGTTTCACCTACAGTTCGTCAGCAAATCGTAAAGGGGGATTCTCCCGGAGCATTTGGAAGAGTCAAGTTTGGCCAGGCTGTAGACCCCGAAGAAGTTCGTAAGGAGAATGCAGAAAAGAAGAAGAAAGAGGAAGAAGAACAACAGAAAGAAGATAACAAAGAAGAGCCTGGGGAGAAAAAGGAGGGAGAACCTAAAGCTGGAGAAAAAGGTGCTGAAGGTGAAGGAGAACCAGGTGATGAAAAAAGACCGCCAGGAGAAACAGAAGAAGGTCAAGGACCACAGGAGGGAGAAGAAGGACCCGGTGATGGTAAAGGTCCAGGTGGTCCTGGAATGCCAGGAGATGGAAATCAGGAAGAAGGTGGTATGATGATGGGGCCTGGAGGTGAAGAAGGCGGCATGATGATGGGGCCTGGAGGTCAAGATGGCGGCTTGATGACAGGGCCAGGTGGACAGGAAAGTGGCAGCCAAGGTCAATTTTTCCGTCCTGTTAATGAAGACGGTATGCCATTGAATAACATTAAACCTGAAGGTGGTGATTTTGCAGGACAAGGCGAATTTGGAGGAACCGGTGATTTCGGTCCAGGAGGTGGGGACTTTGCAGGGCCAGGGAACTTCGAAACTAGCTTCGGAGGTGATGATGACTTTGGAGGCAGCTTCGGTGGCGATGACTTCGGGGGCAACTTTGGAGGCAGCTTTACTGGTGAAAGCTTCGAAGGGAACTTTGAGGCAGACTTTGGTGGTCAAGATTTTGATGGCGGCTTTGCAAGTGCTTTCGAGAACGAGGGTGGATTCGGATTCGATGAAGGTTTCGAGAGTGAGGGTGGTTTTGGATTCAATGAAGGCTTCGGAGGAAAGGATGATTTCAAACCAGATGACGGACAAGGTGGAATGACTGGAGGCACTTTCGGACAGCCTGGTGAAGAAGGCGAAAGACCTGAAAATACTTTCGGACAGCCTGGTGAAGAAGGCGGGAACCCCGGAGGTTCTTTTGAACAGGGAGGTGAAACAGGTTTCAATGAAGGTGAGCCAGAATTCGGAGGGAATGATCCGGGATTCGGTGGTGGTGAACCAGGATTTGATGGTAATGACCCTGGATTCGGAGATAACAAACCGGAATTCGGTGGTGATGATATCAATGTTGGCGGTGGTGACTTCGGTGGTGATGATTATGGTGATTTCGGTGGTGATGATTATGGTGACTTCGGTGGTAATGATTATGGTGACTATGGAAATTTCGATTACGACGATATTCTTGAAGACACCGATGATATCCTGGGAGATATTGATGACACAATGCAGGACATTGAATCCACA
>CAZUWS010000098.1:0-2660 GCA_964624295.1 uncultured Candidatus Pelagibacter sp.
TATTTACATGTAAAGATATAAAACCAAATGGAATAAAAATTGGAATGCTTCATTCATCACAAGTAATTAAGTCCGTCGCAAATGCCTTGAATAAAGTTAAAACTTCCAAGATTATTTTGGACCCAGTTATGGTAGCTAAAGGTGGAGCTAGACTAATTAACCAATCAGCAATCAAAACTTTAAAAGACAAATTAATGAGAAAAGCTTACCTGATTACACCCAATATCCCTGAGGCTGAGATTTTAACAAAAATAAAAATCAAAAGTCTAGAAGATATGATTCATGCTGCCAATATTTTGCTTAAATTAGGAGCTAAAAATGTTTTGATTAAAGGTGGCCATAGAAATACAAAACACACAGAAGATATACTTTTGAATAAAAAAGAAATAAAAATTTTTAAAAATAAAAAAATCAAAACAAGAAATACTCACGGAACAGGCTGTACTTTATCAAGCGCAATCACAACTTTTTTATCATGTGGAAAACCCTTAAAGAAATCCTGTGAGCTTGGAATTAAATATGTTAATCAATCTATTAAATTTAATCCCAATTATGGAAAAGGACATGGACCAATTAATCATTTAAATTCAATAATACTGGATAAAAAATTTAGATAATGAAAAATATTGTAGTAGTAGGTTCGCAATGGGGAGACGAAGGTAAAGGCAAGATTGTTGATTGGCTTTCAAGTGAAGCAGATGTTGTTGTACGTTTCCAAGGAGGTCATAATGCGGGCCATACCTTAGTCATAGATGGAGTTACTTATAAGCTCAGATTATTACCATCTGGAATAGTTAGAAAAAATAAAGTTTCAGTAATTGGAAATGGAGTTGTTGTGGATCCTTGGGCATTACTTGATGAAATCAAGGAGATAAAATCAAAAGGCATTGATGTTAATACCAGCAACTTAATTCTTTCAGAATCTGCTAATCTCATTCTACCTTTTCATAAAGAAATGGACGAGATAAGAGAAGATGCTGCTGGTAAAGCTAAAATTGGAACTACAAGAAGAGGAATCGGACCAGCTTATGAAGATAAGGTCGGAAGAAGATCGATTAAAGTAATGGATCTATCTTCTGAGAGTAATTTAGATCACAGGTTAGAGGCCGCTCTTTTACATCATAACGCTATAAGAAAAGGTTTGGGAAAGGAAGTTTTTAAGAAGGATCAATTAAAAAAAGATTTACTAAAAATTGCACCAGAAATATTAAAATTTTCTCAACCAGTTTGGAAAAAACTAGACGAATACAAATCACAAGGAAAAAAAATATTATTTGAAGGTGCACAAGGAATTTTGTTAGATGTTGATCATGGAACATATCCATTTGTTACATCATCTAATACCGTAGCTTCTGCCGCTGCAACTGGAACAGGATCTGGGATAAATTCTATAAATTATGTTTTAGGTATTACCAAAGCTTACACTACTAGAGTTGGAGCAGGTCCCTTTCCAACAGAACTAAAAGATAAAATTGGAAATATACTAGGCACTAGAGGAAAAGAATTTGGAACTGTTACCAGCAGAAAAAGAAGGTGTGGATGGTTTGACGGTGTCTTAGTAAGACAAACTGTAAAAATTTCAGGAGTAAATGGAATTGCACTTACTAAGCTAGATGTTCTTGACGAATTAGATGAAGTTAAAATGTGTATTGCCTATGAAATGAACGGAAAAAAAATAGACTATTTACCTGCTGGATTAGATAATCAACTAAAAGTTAAGCCAATATATGAAACTTTCCCGGGATGGAAAAAATCAACAAAAGGAATCAGAAATGTAGAAAATCTTCCTGATAAAGCCAAGAAATATATTTATGCTTTAGAAGATTTTATAGGAGCAAAAATTTCAAGCATTTCCACTAGCCCTGAAAGGGAAGATACAATTTTAGTAGAAAATCCGTTTGCTTAATTTCTAGGAAGAAGATTCTTAGATTTTGATGAATTCAACATGGCTTTTTGAAGTTTTTCAAACGCACGAGTTTCAATCTGCCTAATTCTTTCTCTGCTTATTTTATATTTTTTACTCAACTCTTCTAAAGTTTTAGGCTCGTTAGATAATTTTCTCTCCTCTATAATTTCTCTTTCTCTATCATTTAGTACTTTAATAGATTCGTATAATAATGATTTTTTTTCATCTAACTCCTGTTTCTGTGCCACAAAGAGTTCTTGATCCAAATCTTCGCTAGCAAGCCAGTCTTGCCATTCTCCTTTTTCACCAGATTTTATAGGTTCATTAAGTGATTTTTCTTGGCCCATCATCCTACGATTCATGTTAACCACTTCTTCAGATTTAACTCCAAGTCTGTCTGATATTTCTTTTATTTGTTCTTTTTTTAAATCACCTTCTTGATTAGGTGCAATTTGTTTTTTTATTTTTTTTAAATTAAAGAAAAGTTTTTTCTGTGCCGTTGTAGTTCCCATTTTGACAAGACTCCAAGATCTTAAAACATATTCTTGGATTGATGCTTTAATCCACCACATTGCATAAGTTGCAAGCCTAAAACCTTTCTCTGGGTCAAATTTTTTTACAGCTTGCATTAATCCAATGTTTCCTTCAGATATTAATTCATTTACCGGAAGGCCGTAACCACGATATCCCATGGCTATTTTAGCAACCAAACGTAAATGACTAGTTACAAGTTTGTGGGCAGATTTTAAATTTC
>CAZUWS010000099.1:0-2654 GCA_964624295.1 uncultured Candidatus Pelagibacter sp.
GTTCACTCTGTTGTTTTTGGAGGTTTTGCTGCCAACGAATTGGCAAGCAGAATTGATGATTCAAAAGCAAAAATCATTATTTCAGCTTCTTGTGGATATGAACCCGGAAGAACTGTTCACTACAAACCTTTGTTGAATAAAGCGATTGAAATTGCAAATCACAAACCAAACAAATGTATAATTTTTCAAAGAGAAAAAGATAAAGCAGAACTTAATCCAAAAACAGATATTGCCTGGGACGAAGCTTTAAAGGGAGCTAAACCAACTGAATGCGAAAAAATGAACGCAAACGATTATTCTTACATTCTTTATACTTCGGGAACAACTGGTTTACCAAAAGGAATTGTAAGAGATATAGGGGGTCATATTGTTGCTTTAAAATGGACAATGAAAAATATTTATAACATAGATCAAGATGATGTTTGGTGGTCAGCCAGCGATATAGGTTGGATTGTTGGACACTCTTATATTGTATATGCTCCATTATTTCATGGATGCACAACTATTTTATTTGAAGGAAAACCAATTGGAACTCCGGATCCTGGTGTTTTTTGGAGAATAATTTCTGAGCATAAAGTAAAATCTCTGTTTACCGCTCCTACAGCAATAAGAGCAATTAAAAAAGAAGATCCGGAAGGAAAATTTTTTAAAAAATATGATTTATCTAAGTTTGACACTTTATTTTTAGCTGGAGAACGCGCAGATCCAGATACCATTAAATGGTTTGAAAAACTTTCAAATGCTCCTGTGATTGATCACTGGTGGCAAACTGAAACAAGCTGGGCTATTAGTGCAAATTGTGCAGGAATAGAAAAATTTCCAACTAAATATGGTTCTGCGTTTAAACCTGTCCCCGGTTATGATTTAAAAGTTCTTAATAGTGAAGGCAAAGAAGCTAAGAGAGGTCAAATGGGAGATATAGTTGTTAAGTTGCCTTTGCCTCCAGGAACTTTTCCAACTTTATGGAACGCTGATGAAAGATATAAAAAAGTTTATATGTCAACTTATCCTGGCTACTATCAAACTTATGATGCCGGACATATTGATGAGGACGGTTACGTTTGGATCATGTCAAGAACAGATGACATCATAAATGTTGCTGGTCATAGATTATCTACAGGAGCAATAGAAGAAGTTTTAGCAGAGCACAAAAATGTTGCTGAGTGTGCTGTAATAGGAATTGCAGATAAATTAAAAGGTCAGCTTCCTATTGGATTGATAGCATTAAAGGCTGGAGTAAATCGAGACAACAAAGAAATTACAAAAGAATGTGTAGCTTTAGTGAGAGAAAAAGTTGGTCCAGTTGCTGCTTTTAAATTAGCTATTGTTGTAAAAAGATTGCCTAAAACAAGATCAGGAAAAGTTTTAAGAGGTACTGTTAGAAAAATAGCAGACGGTGAAACATACAAAGTACCTCCCACAATAGATGATCCTGCTATTTTAGATGAAATTAAAAAAGACCTTAAAGATAATAATATATTAAAAAGTTAAGGGCTTACCTTTAGCAGGTGATATAATTTTACTATTTTCCATAACAATTTCACCATTAACAATTGTTGCTACTGGAAATCCTTTAACTTTATAATTATTAAAAGGCGTCCAACCACATTTACTTTCAATCCAACTATCTTTTATGACAACTTCTTTATTCATATCCACTATTGTTAAATCAGCATCATAATTTTCTTTTATGTAACCTTTGTTTTTAATACCAAATAAATCACATGGATTTTCGCAAACTAATTTAATCAATTGTTCTATTTTTAATTTACCTTTATTCACATGATCAAGCATTACTGGAAGTAAAGTTTGAACGCCTGGCATACCAGAGGGAGATAAAGGGTACTTTTTGTTTTTTTCTTCTTTTGTATGAGGAGCGTGATCAGACCCTATTGTACTTACTAAAGATTTTTTTACAGCATCCCATAGTCTATCATGATGATCTTTTGATCTAATAGGTGGGTTCATTTGGCTAAAAGATTTGAGTTTTTCATAACAATCAGGAGCAAATAAAGTTAGATGTTGCGGTGTAATTTCAAAGGTTACACCTTCTTTTTTTTCTGAGAAAAAATCAATTTCCTGTTTAGTTGTTACATGAAGAATATGAATTTTCTTTTTATATTTTTGTGCAATTCTTACTACTCTTTTTGTAGACTCTAATGCACAATCTTCGTTTCTCCATATTGGGTGTGAGGCAACATCACCTTCTTTTATAAATTTTTTTCTAGATAATAGAATATTTTCATCTTCTGAATGAACCGAAATAATCTTACTACTATTAGATATAACTTTCTCTATATCTTTTTCCTGGCTTACCAAAAGATTTCCTGTTGAAGATCCTGCAAAAAGTTTTACTCCACAACATCCTTCTAAAGTATTAACTGATGCTAACTCTTTCATATTGTCAGGTGTTGCACCAAAATAAAAAGCATAATTGCAAAACATTCTATTTTTTGCAGCACTAAGTTTATTATTAAATTCTTTAAAGGTAGATGTGGGAGGATTAGTATTTGGCATTTCAAAAACTGAGGTCACCCCTCCTGCAATAGCTGCTCTACTACCACTTTCTAAATTTTCAGCATCATTTGCGCCTGGTTCTCTAAAATGAACCTGGGTATCAATTACTCCTGGCAAAACAATTTTTCCAGATGCAT
>CAZUWS010000100.1:0-2628 GCA_964624295.1 uncultured Candidatus Pelagibacter sp.
AATGTGGTCAGAATCCTGCCTCCTTTAAATGTTAAAAAACAAGAAATAGATCTTGCAATAACAATTATAAGAAAAGTTTGTGATAAAATAAACTATGAATAATTTTATAAATATCTCTGATTTGTCAAAGAACGAATTAAGAGCCATTATTGATGGTGCTAAAAAAAGAAAGTCTGAAAGAGGAAAAAAACCTAACTCCCAACCCGATGCAGATCAACCGATTCAAGGAAAGACTATGATTATGTTTTTTGCAAAACCTTCAACGAGAACAAGAATTTCTTTTGATCTGGCAGTTAAACAACTGGGTGGGTCATCTATAATTCTGAACGAAGATGAAATTCATTATGGCAAGGGGGATGAAACAATAAAAGACACAGCTAAGGTTCTTTCTCAGTACGCTGATATTCTTATGATAAGAACAGACTCACACAAAGATATTAATGAGTTTAAAAATCATCTAGAAATTCCAATCATCAATGGACTTACGAATTTGAGTCATCCATGTCAGATTATGGCTGACATTTTAACTTTTGAAGAGTCAAAGGGAGACATAGAGGGAAAAACTATTGCTTGGCTTGGAGATGGAAATAATGTTGTTAATTCTTTTATTGAGGCAGCTACTAAATTTAAATTTGAATTAAAGATTGGATGTCCAAAAAAATATCAACCAGATAAAAAAATAGTAGAAACAGCCAAAAAAAATAATTGTAAACTTTTAATTACTGAAGACCCTTATAAAGCAGTGAAAGACGCAGATTGTATCATGACAGACAAATGGATATCTATGAGTGACAAAGGGGACAAAAAGAAAAAAAAGAAAGTTCTTAAAAAATATCAAGTAAATAAGAAAATTATGAAAGCTGCAAAATCAGATGCAATTTTTATGCATTGTCTTCCGGCAAGCAGAGAAGAAGAGGTAACAAGTGAAGTTATGGACGGGAAGCAATCTGTTGTTTGGCTGCAAGCCTTCAATAGAATTCATGCACAAAAAAGTATTATCGAATGGTGTATGAAATAACCTACGGTTTTGGAAGCGGACTATCGCTTTGAGAATTCATATAAAGTATTACCGAGGCCCTATCTTTTTCATTTTTTAAACCTGCAAATGCCATCTTAGTTCCCTTTATGTGAGCGGCAGGTTTGATTAAGTACCCGTTCATTTCTTCATAAGACCAAACTTTGCTATGTGCTATCAATGCTTTTGAATATTTATAATCGGAGATAGCTCCTGATTTTCTACCTAACACCCCGTATAGAACTGGTCCTATTTTATTTTTTCCACCTTTTGCAACCACATGGCACGCCGAGCACTTCTTAAAAACTTTTTTTCCATGCTCTATAGTGCCTAAAGCTAAAAAATCTTTTATATTTAAACTTTCAGAAGCAGAGGATTTTGAGCTTGCTGTTTTTACAACCGGTGCCTCTATTTTGTAAGCAGCTTCAGAGGGCTTTTCTATATGGAATATTAAATCTGTGATTTTATCTATTCCAAAAACAACCAAAACTGTAAAAATAATTGCAGCTATAATTTTATTTATTTCAAAACCATTCATAAATTTGGTAGTTAATACATTAAATATATCATGAGTTAATTAAAAAAGACTTAAAATAAATTAACCATCATTGCGTCCTTGAGCCGCACAAATATTTATGACAAGCACAGTTATTATTATTCCATCTCGTTTAAAGGCTAAAAGACTTCCTAATAAGCCATTGAAACTTATCAAGGGTAAGGAAATCATATTACATGTTTACAATTTAGCAGTTAAGTCAGGGGCGGGCGAAGTATTAGTTGCAACACCGGACAAAAAAATTTCAGAATTAATCGACAACAATGGAGGAAAATCATTTCTCTCAAAAGAGTTACACGAAACTGGTACTGATAGAGTATTTGAAGCATTCAAGAATTTTTATTCTAGTGAACCCAAAACAATAATTAATTTACAAGGAGATATGCCAAACCTTGATCCTAATTCCATTTTGTTTCTTAGCGATTACTTAAACAAAGGTCTTTGCGATGTAGTTACTTTGGCATCGTCTATAAAAAATAAATCAGAGATCGAAGACAGAAATGTTGTAAAAGTTATTACAAACAATGATATTGAAAAATCAGGATTTTCTGAGGCTTTGGATTTTAAAAGATCAATAGATCAAACTAAAAATAAATTTATATATCACCATGTTGGAATTTATGGCTTTACTAACAAAGCTCTAATAAGGTATGTAAATTTAAAAAGAAGTAAACTAGAGTTAGAAAGAAATTTAGAACAAATGAGAGCTTTAGAAAATAATATGAAAATTCATGTTGGACACATGCAATCAAGTCCTCTTGGGATTGACACTGAAAAAGACTTTCTGAAAGTAAAAAAGAGCATGGAGCAATAATGGCAAAAGACAAAATTGCATTTCAAGGCGAGAAAGGAGCTTACTCACATTTGGCTTGTGAAGAAATTTTTCCTGGTGCTTCTATAAAAACATGCTCAACTTTTGAAGAAACTTTTAAAACAGCACATGAAGATCATAGTTATAAAGTAATTATTCCGATAGAAAATTCTTTAGCAGGAAGGGTTGCAGACATCCATTATTTATTGCCAAAATATAAATTACAAATTTATTCTGAACATTTTC
>CAZUWS010000101.1:0-2551 GCA_964624295.1 uncultured Candidatus Pelagibacter sp.
GATCCATTCTTTGCCTTATATACTTTTGAATACCGAATATCTTGTAATGTATTAAGATTTTCATCCCCAATAACAATAATATTACCTCCTCGTCCTCCATTACCACCATCAGGTCCACCTTTGGGAATATATTTTTCTCTTCTAAAAGATACACAACCAGCTCCCCCATTTCCAGCGTGCAGTTCAATAGTAGTGTAATCAATAAACATAATAAATTAAAAAGTGAGTTTTCATACTTACTTTAATCAAATTTGATAAAACAAATTAATTTTTTACATATTAGAAATAATTGTTTCTCCAAAATCAGAGCAAGAAACTTTTGTTGCATTATCCATTAATCTATGAAAATCATATGTTACAATTTTTGATTGAATTGCACCTTCTAAACCTTCAGTAATTAATTGTGCTGCTTCATTCCATTGCATATAATCAAACATCATTACACCTGACAAAATAAGTGAAGATGGATTCACCATATTTTTACCAGCATATTTCGGAGCAGTACCATGCGTTGCTTCAAAAATTGCATGACCTGTTGTATAGTTAATATTAGCACCAGGCGCTATTCCAATTCCACCAACAATAGCAGCCAAAGCATCTGATATATAGTCCCCATTAAGGTTTAATGTAGCTATAACATCATATTCAGACGGTCTCAATAGTATCTGTTGTAGAAAAGCATCCGCAATTACATCTTTAACAATTAATTGTTTTCCTTTATTATCAATTATTTGCCAAGGCCCACCATCGAGATCAACTGATGCATAGTCACGCTTTGCTAAATCATAGCCCCATTCCTTGAATTTTCCTTCAGTATATTTCATAATATTACCTTTATGAACTAAAGTAACTGATTTACGATTATTAATAATTGCGTAATCAATCGCAGCTTTAACAAGTCGCTCAGTACCTTCTTTAGATACTGGCTTTACTCCAATAGATGTAGTTTCAGGAAATCGGATATTTTTTACATTCATTTCTTCAATCAAAAAAGTTTTAACTTTTTCTAATTCTTGAGAACCTTGCAACCATTCAATACCAGCATATATATCCTCTGTATTTTCTCTAAAAATCACCATATCAACTAATTCAGGTGATTTTACAGGTGAAGGGACACCACTAAACCAACGAACGGGTCTAACGCATGCATAAAGATCAAGCAGTTGTCTTAAAGCAACGTTCAATGATCGCATACCACCACCAACTGGAGTTGTCAATGGCCCTTTAATTGCAATTAAGTAATCATTGATAGAGTTTAATGTGGCATCTGGAAGCCAAGAATTAGTCTTTTTATTGGCTTTTTCTCCAGCAAATAGCTCTTTCCATTCAATTATTCTTTCATCTCCATATGCTTTACTAACTGCCGAATCAAAAACATTTTGAGCTGCAGGCCAAATATCCACACCAATACCATCACCTTCTATATATGGTATTATTGGATCGCTAGGTACAACAATTTTATTTCTTTCTATTTTTATTTTTCTACCCAAAGGATATCCTAATTTTTATTTTTTTATTTTACTTTTTTTGACTTTTTACCATCTGATTTTGTCTCTTCCTTTTGCTTAGTGTTATCTTTAGCATAATCAGTAAGATAAAACCCGCTTCCTTTGAAAATAAGGCCAGTCCCTCCACTTACTAATCGACGAACTTTTCTATTACAATCTGGACACTTATTTAATGGTTCATCAGACATATTTTGGAAATATTCAAATGTGTTGTTACATGATTCGCACCTATAGTCATATGTTGGCATATTTGATATATTTCCTTAAAAATCAGTTATTCAATTTAAAAAAATGTGTTTTCAAAATCTTTGGTAATATTATCAAAGATTACAAAAAGTTAAGATCGATCAAATTTCTCTTTGAGTTTTAACATAACATTAGAAGATACAAATTTGGATATATCTCCATTGAGTTTTGCAACATCTTTAACAACAGAAGAGTTTAAGTGAATGTAATGTTCAGAAGTTACCATTAATAGAGTAGAAACGTTTTCATTTAGATGATGATTCATAGTAGCCATCTGAAATTCAAATTCAAAATCCGATACATGCCTTAATCCACGTATAAGAGCAACTGCATTGTGATCTCGAGCAAAATCTGCAATTAAACCATCCGTAGAGTATGCTTTTACATTAGGAATATGTTTAGTAGCACCAAGTATTAATTCGATTCTCTCATCAGAATTAAATAATGGGTTTTTTTCAGAATTGATAGCTACAGCAAAAATAATTTGATCAAAAAGTTTTGAAGCACGTTCTGCTATATCAATATGACCTCGATGAATTGGGTCAAAAGTTCCAGGGTAGACAACAATTCTCATTAAAAATTCTTCCAAAAAGTTAATTGAGTATCACCGTATACTTTGACTTTGAAAGGAGTAGTTGAAAATTCACGTGGTGAAGATTCTAGAACAAAAATTCCATCTTTATTTAAACGATTGCAAGCTTTTGAAGTTAATTCATTTAATAAATTGTAGTTATAGGGAGGGTCAGCAAATATAATATCATATGATTTATTTGAATTGAGAAAAGATAAAGCATCTT